>JBAZZM010000030.1:0-9707 GCA_041658805.1 Candidatus Altimarinota bacterium
ATGTTTTTGTTTTAATTCTTGGATATTATAGCAGAAAAACCCATGTTTCGGCAATGGGGAGGGGCTTGCGGGGTAAAGGGGATGTGGTATGGTTCCGTCCCAGGACGGGGATTAGGCGGTTTCGCCCATCAATTCAGCTCTGGTTTCCTGGACGAGTTTTTCTAGTTTGAGGAAGCTTTCGGCTTCCTGATGGGTGTAGTGACCTGATTTTGTTATTGTGTTGATAATTATTGCTCTAAGTTTGTCTACCGATTCTTTGGATGTTCCTACACTGTCCGTGGCAATCAAACCTTTATCTAATGTGGCTAGCAAATTTTCATATTCAAGCATAAGTTTGACGATTTCTTCAAAGGTTATGCCGTCGTCGAGTTCTGATTGGGACATGAAACGCAGTTCGCCAATGTCCGGCTTCTGCTTTTTTATTGCTTCCAAGTTGGCGCGTCGTTCTGGATCTAGTGCTTTGGGAAGGTGAATGTTTAAAAATTTCAAAAATCTTGTCTGAATTACTTGTTCGGCGGTTTTGGGATCTATTCCTGTGGCGATCATTCCCTTTCGTATTTCTTCCATTACGAGGTTAAGATTTGCAGATGATGCTGGATGTTCGTCAGGTCTATCCAAAGAATCTTCTTCTTCGCGGCTTACGGCATTATCAAATACCTGCATGGCTCCATCGAAGTCGACGCCGGGAAAGTCTTGGTTTGGGTTTGCAAAAAAAAGCGCAGGTTGTTTTTCTGGTTGGTTTGGTTCTGGGGTCATAATTCTTTATGCTAAGGCTCCTGATTATAACCAATACTCTACTTTCGTCAATGGCTACTTTGTTGTGGGTACCTGATTTTTCTAGGTTATTTTTTCCCTTTCCGCTTTTGACAAAAGATTTAGGACTTTGTGTTTTTTTAGCGGAGCTATGACTTCGTCTTCCAAAATTGCTTTAACTGTTTCTGTATGTTTAGCATGAGCTTCGTCGCTTTCAAACATATCTCTAGGTCTGAAGTACCAACTTTTCCACCATGACCTAAGGGCTTCTATTAGTGTTTCCACCGGAACTTGGTTCGGATGTCCTGCAAAGGCTACTTGTAAATTCTCTGTAATTATTGCATTTGATGTAGGAGTTCCGTCTGAATTCCATTCCAACGGGGGCAGTCTGTAGTATATTTGTTCATTTGTATCTGGGCTATATAGTCTTTTCATCCCGTTCCCTGCTATCTTGCATCTGTTCCAGAATGCTTCCGATGGAGCGACACATTCTCCAACAAGCGCACGAAGAGGTTCTCCTTTTTTAAGGCTTTCTTTTTCTGCCTCATGAATAAGCGCTTTGTCCGCTTTCTCTGCGATGTTTGCGTTTCTATAACCTACAAATTCACCGTTTTTAAAGGCTGTTCCTATTTCGTCTCCTTCTTGCTCATCGATTATGACTTGGTCGCATTCCGTTGCCGTAAAGCGAAATGCCAGCACACCCTTTTGAACTGACCCGTACGCTCCTGATACAACTGTGTTTATTTTCTTTTCTCCGTTGGCGTCTTTATCGGGCTCGTCCAATAATGGATCTTTCATTACTATGCATATATATTTTATTTGGGCGTCTTCTAGTTTGCTTTCAGCCAATTCTTTTTGAAAGACTTCTAAAGGTTCAACCTCCCCTGTATTGAATATTCTTGTCATTAAATCATGGAAACCAGCTAAATCTGGAGAGTTTGGGTCTGTGACGACCTCTGGAGATTTTTTTATGCGGTTAAATACTTCTTTTTTGGTACCCTCCGTGGCTGCAGTAATTTCCGGAGCGATTGATATTGAGGAAGTAGTCTTTAGTAATCTGATTACTTTGATTAAATTTGGATTTCTTTCTGGCATGATGGACAATATTAAGTTAGCGGTGAATTGTACCATAAAAAACGGAGATTTTCAATACTCCCGTTAATAAAGCCGAGGTTTTGCTACTTCTTCTCAATTTTTTCTCTGCCGCCCATGTATGGCTGTAAAACTTTGGGGATGGTGATACTGCCGTCCTCATTTTGATAGTTCTCGAAAATGGCGACCAGTGTGCGGCCGATGGCGCAGGCGGTGCCGTTTAAGGTGTGGAGGTAGGCGTTTTTGCCGTCGGCGGATTTGTAGCGGATTTTGGAGCGGCGGGCCTGAAAATCGGTGCAGTTTGAGCAGGAAGTGAGTTCGCGGAAAGTATTTTGGGAAGGGATCCAGACCTCGATGTCGTATTTTTTGGCTGCGGGAGCGCCCAAGTCGCCGCCACAGATATTCACAACCTGATAGTGAAAACCGAGGTCTTGCATGATTTCCTCCTCGGTGGAGAGGATGAGTTCGTGTTCGTCTTCGGATTTATCGGGATGGCAAAAGCTGAACATTTCGATTTTGTCGAATTGGTGGACGCGGATGATGCCGGCGGTGTCCTTTCCATAGGAACCGGCTTCGCGGCGGAAGCATGAGGAAAATCCGGCGTAGTGGATGGGGAGTTTTTCGGCGTCGAGGATCTCGGTGTAGTGGAGCATGGTGAGGGGGACTTCGGAAGTGCCGACGAGAAAGAGGTCGTCTTCGCCCGGGTTTACACTATATATCTGCTGGCGGTCTGCGGGGAAAAATCCTGTGGCAAACATGGCTTCCTCTTTGACGAGGACGGGTGGGACGACTGGTGTGAAGCCTTTTGCGTTGAGTTTGTGGATGACAAATTGGATGAGTGCGAATTCCATGAGGGCGGCGTCACCTTTTAGATAGTAAAAACGGGCGCCGGAGGCGCGGACTCCGCGTTCGATGTCGATGATGTCGAGAGCTTGTCCGAGGGCGGCGTGGTCTTTTGGCTCGAAGTCGAATTTTGGCTTCTTACCATGGGTTTTGATGACTTTGTTGTCCTGTTCGCCTTCGCCTTCGGGGACGGAATCCAGGGTCGGATTTGGGATTTGGACGGCGAGTTCGTCGATTTGTTTTTCGAGAGCCTCGATTTCTGGCTCGAGAGACTTGATCTCTTCCTTCATTTTCTTGAAGTTGTCGATTTCAGCTTTGGTCGGGGCCTTGCTCTTCTTGTTCTGCTCGGCGCGGAGAGATTCCATGCGCAGGAGTTTTTCTTTGCGCTGGTTTGCGAGTTCGACGAGTTGATCGATGTCGACTTTGGAGTGTTTTTTTGCGATGCCATTTTTGAGGGCGGCGGGGTCGTCGGTGATGAATTTGATGTCGAGCATGGGGTTGGTGTTGCGGTGGAAAGGATAGCACTTTGAAAATGGCTTATGCAAGCCAGATGATGGCGGAAATGGTGAAATGGCTTGGAGAAGCCAAAAAATGAGAGGATTTCCCCGGGGAAAATTTGCTCGTTATATCGTGAGGTAAAGGATTGAGGCGGTTCCCAGGTAATGTGCCGGAAATTCGTCCGGAGATTTGGTGGGATTTTTTAATTCTTCGAGGACGGAGGGTTTGTTTTTTAATAAGACTAGGATTTTTTTAGAGGAGAGAATTTTTGGAAGAGTGATGGTGAGGCGGTCGTGAGTTGCGAATGTGTCGGTGGTGGTGTGAGCCGTGAGTTGATCCGTGTGGAGGGCTGGGGAGTGCGGAAAAAGTGAGGCAATGTGGCCGTCAGGGCCGATGCCGAGAATGGCGAGATCAAAGGTGACGTCCTTGATTTCTTCGGAATATTTTTGAAGTGAATCTTCGATAGAGAGTGAAGTGTCGAACTGATGGAGATTTTTAAAATGTTTTTGAATCTGATAATTTGAATCCTGATCTGACGATGGAACATAGCGTTCGTCGAGCTGGTAAAATTCAAACTGATCCGAGTCGGGGATGGCTTTGTAAAAAGCTTTTGGTGTCTGGCCGCCGGAGATGGCGATTTTGGCTTTTGGTTGAGGCAAAAAAGCTAGAGCTGCTTTGAGGAAGTCTTGTTCGTTTTGGAAAATTTGGATGTTCATTGGTGGACGTCAAACCATTCGAAACCGTCGAGAGCGGTGAGTTTGTGTTGGGACTGTGGGCCCATGGAGCCGTCGGCGTAGGTTTCGGGTTTGATTTTATTGGCTTTCAAAAATTCTACAATCTCGTCGGTGAGTTGCCATGTGGCGATGATTTCGTTGAAGCTCAAAAAGTTGACGCGATTTTCGCGCATGACATCGAGGAGAAGCAGGGCGTGCTCTGGAAGGCAATCGTCGCCTGTACAAGCGATAGATTCGGTGGCGCCGATCACTTGTTGGTCTTCGTTTGTGGCGAGTTTGTTTACCAGACGGATTGAGATTTTTTCGTCAGGGTGAAGTTCAATAATCAATCTATTTGGTTCCTCGACTGCCGGTTGAAAACCGAATTTTTTGATTTCGATAACGATGTAAGTATGTTTTTTACCGAGCTTTTTTCCGGTACGGATGTAGATTGGTTTTTGGTACCAGCTTTCGCGATCGATAAAGAGGCGGAGCGCGGTAAAGGTCTCGGTTTTGGAATTTTTTGGGACATCTTTTTCTTTTTTGTAGCCGGAATATTGTCCGAGGACGATATTTTTTTCTTTTCTTTCGAATGAAAGCGCGGAGAGGATGGCGTATTTTTCACGGTGCAGACTGCGGGCATTTTCGGTGATGGGGATGGACATCGTGATGAGTGCGAGAATCTGGAGAAGGTGAGACTGGACCATGTCGCGGATTGTCCCGACCTGATCAAAATAGCCGACGCGATTTGTGACGCCTTTGTCTTCAAAGGCTGTGATTTGGATGTTTGCGACTTCGCCTCCTTTCATCATTAGATTGAGGATGCGATTTGAGTGGCGGAGGCTTAGAATGCTTTGGACAGCTGTTTTTCCGAGATAATGATCGAGTAGATAAACCGAGTTTTCGTCAAAATAACGGGCGACATAGTGAAAGAGTCCGGTTGCTGATTTCATGTTCTGGCCGAAAGGTTTTTCGATAATCAGACGGATGTCTTCTTTTGGATCTCTGGTTTTGCCGAGATTGTGAATGATGGGCTTGAAAGCCACTGGTGGAATGGAAAAGTAAGCGAGCTTTGTGAGATTTTTTTTGCGGCCGAGTTTGTTTGTAAAGGCGTGAAGTTTTGAAAAATCTTTGATGTCGTCGTAGTTGCCTTGGAAATAATGAAGACTTTTTGTGAGTGAGTTGATGATTTTGGGGTTGGCGTCTTTATGGGCTTTTTTGATGCTTTCTTCGAATTCTTTTTTGAAAGCGGTTTGTGATTTTGGACTGCGCGCGAAACCAATAATATGAAAATCATTGCCGAAGCGTTTTTGTTCGGCCAGACTGTAAAGAGCGGGAAAAAGTTTTAGTTTTGCCAAATCGCCGGAAGCTCCGAAAATGATTAGTACGATGGGTTGTTTTGTCCGATATAGTTCCATGTTTTGTGTTTGGAATTGTATCAGTTCCAGTGGGTATGGAAAATACCTTTTTTGTCGGTGCGCTCGTAAGTGTGGGCGCCGAAGTAGTCGCGGAGGCCCTGGATGAAATTTGCGGAGAGATTTGCACTGCGCATGCTTTCAAAGTAGCTCTGCGCTGTGGCCAGAGAGGGGATGGGGATGCCGCTGGCTGTGGCATAGGAGACGACAGTGCGGAGAGATGGAGCAGTTGACTTTAGAGTTTTTGCCAGTGAAGGAATTTCAAAAAGATGGAGATTTGAATTTTTTGCGAAAGCTTTGTGTAGATCGTTTAAGATTTTTGCGCGGATGATGCAACCTCCTTCCCAGATTCTGGAAACTTCAGCAAGATTTATTTTCCAGCTTTCTTCGAAGGCGGTTTTTTTGATCAGTGTGTAGCCTTGCGCGTAGGAGCTAAGCATGCCGGCATAGAGAGCATCTTCGAGAAGTTTAGTGAATTTTTGGAGTGGGATTTTTTTTGTCGGTTTGGGAAGAGGGTAAAGTTTGGAAATTTTGAGGCGGCGGGTTTTTTCGCCGGAGTTGATGCGGGCGTATACCGCTTCGGTGATGGTAGGGAGGGAAACGGCTCTGGTCAGGGAGTCGATGCCGGTCCATTGGCCTGTGCCTTTTTGGCCGGCCTTGTCGAGGATATGGTCGATGAGCCAGCCTTTTTTGAATTCATCTTTTTTATTCAAAACTTCGACGGCGATTTCGAAAAGATAGGATTTTAATTTTCCCTGATTGAATTTTTGAAAAATCTTGGCGATTTTTGGAGCCGGTAGTTTGTGAACCGTGCGGAGCATTTCGTAAGCTTCGGCCATCATTTGCATGACGCCGTATTCGATTCCGTTGTGGACCATTTTTACATAATGTCCGGCGCCGTTTTCACCAATGTAAGTGACGCATGGTTTGCCGGAAAAATCTTTTGCGGCGATTTTTTGAAGAATAGGTAGAATCTTATCTACGGCTTGTTTGTCGCCTCCCGGCATGATGCTCGGTCCGTGCAGAGCGCCTTCCTCACCACCGGAGACTCCACATCCGACGAAATTCAGTCCGTGTTTTTTGAGATTCAAGTTGCGACGTTTTGTGTCGTTGTAATTTGAATTTCCGCAATCGATGATGATGTCGTTTTTGGAAAGAAGTGGAATGAGTTGAGTAATCATTTCGTCGACCGGTTCTCCGGCTTTGACCATGATGATGATTTTCCGTGGAATTTTAAGCGTTGCGACGAAATCTTTTAAATTGTTTTCAGCAGAAAGATATTTGTGGCCGAATTCTTTGATGAATTCATTGGTTCTTTCGGTTGTACGATTGTAAACAACAATCGAAAATTTTTTTCCAGCGATGTTGCGTGCGAGATTGGCGCCCATGACTGCAAGGCCAATGAGCCCGATATCAGCGCTTTTTGTTTTTTTCATTTTCGTAAGTTTCCAAAATTATTTTGAATGCGGTCTTGTAGTTGCGGGCGACATGGATGGAGGACATGTCCTCCGGACTGATCCAGCCGTCTCTTAATGGGTATTTTTTTATCCAGCGGAAAAACTTTTTCCACATGCGGCCGACCAAGATAATCGGAATCGGTTTGATGTGTTTGACCTGAATGAGTTGCCATGTGTAGGAAAGTTCGAGAAGAGTGCCGACTCCGCCGGGCATAACCACGACGACGTTTGAGAGTTTCATGAAAGTGTCGAGGCGGTGGGAAAATTTATTGAAGTCTTTTTTGATTTCGAGATGCTTGTTTGGAAGGACTTCCCAAGGGAGTTTTATGGTCAGGCCGATGGCTTCAGCGTGATTGCCTTTGTCGCCGAGTGCGTGACCTTGCGTGGCGGCCCCCATGATGCCCTCGCCTCCGCCGGTGACCAGATCAAAACCGTGTTCACCGATTTTTTTGGCGAGCATTTCCACTTCGTGGTAGACCTTGTCGTCTGGGTTGGTGCGGGCGGAACCAAAAATCGTGACGCGGAAATGATTTTTGCTGTTGAGTTCTCTCTTTGAAAGTTTTTTTATTTTTTTCATATGTTTTTTATAGCATTTTTTTGCATGCATTTTCAATAGCGGTGCTGTCGATGCCTGCTGCGCGGTAGAGCTCGTCGACTTTACCTGAGAGCTGATAGTTTTCGACTCCGATCATGTGGAAGGCGTCGAGTTTTGGGCTTAGGCGGGCGATTTGTGAACCGAGGCCGGAGTAGGTGTTGTGGTCTTCGACAGTAATCAGTTTCCTTGTTTTTTTGAGAGAATTGAGGAGTGTGTCATCGAATTTCTTTATAGAACTGACGGCGATGATTTCAATGTCGGCTTTGAGATTTTCGCTGGCTTTCAAAGCTTCGGTGACCATGGCTCCTGTGGCGGCGATGGTTAGGGCTTTGCCTTCGCGGATGAGGTTGCATTTTCCATATTCATATTTATAATTTTGGTCGTAGAAAATTTCGCCGTTCTCTTTGAGGATGACGGGGAATTTATGCCGGCCCATGCGGACATAAAAATTGCCGTAATGGGAGGCGATGTAGCGGATGATGTGATCTGTTTGGTTGGCATCCGCGGGTTCGATAACCATAGTGTTGAAGAATCCCAAAAAGGAACCCATGTCGTCGATGGCTTGATGCGTGGGGCCGTCTTCACCGACGGAAAGACCGCAGTGCGTGGCGACCATTTTTGCGTTTGTATAATTCACATCATTTACACGGGCCTGATCTTTTGCGCGGCTGGTCATGAAGGCGCCGAAAGTGGAAGCGAATGGAACATAATTTATAAGAGAAAGTCCGCCGGCCATGGAAACCATGTTTTGTTCGGCGATGCCACATTCGATATATTGATTTGGCAGTTCTTCGGCGACAAATTTGGTCATGACGGAATCTTTGAGATCGGCGGTGAGAGCTATGATGTTTGAGTTGTTTTTGGCGAGATCGAGCAGAGCTTTGCCGTAAGCCGTGCGGCAATCGGTGACTGTACCTGCGGGATAGATGATTGGTGTGCCCGTTTTTATTTTTAATGGCGAAAGAAGTTTTGGAAAATCTGGTTTTTCAGGATGCCACTTAATTTCTTTGCGGAATTCGGCGAGAATTTTTTCTTCTTCGGCGGTGAGCGTGAGTAGTTTTAAATCTTCTGCGATTTCTTCCGGCTTGGGAGCTTTGCCATGCCAAGTGGATTTATGAGCGATGCCGTCCGGTTCCATAAATTTACTGCCGTGACCCATGATGGAATTGCCGATGATGACAGTCGGGCGATCCGATTTCTGGGCTTTGGAAAGCGCGTTCCAGATGTCCGTGTAGTCGTGTGCGTTACAATCAATCACATTCCAATTTCCGGATTCAAAAACCTTTTTTGGATCGATATTTTGAACTTCCTTGAGACTGGAAGTGAGCTGAACTTTATTGTAATCGACAAAAAGAATGAGATTTTTGAGTTTGTGTTGGTCTGCGAAGTGGATCATTTCGTAAACTTGTCCTTCTTCGCATTCGCCATCGCCCATCAGGGCGTAAACTTTTTCTTTTGGGCAACCTTTTGCAAATCCTGCGGCGACGGAGACGCCGATGCCGAGCGGGCCTGTGCCATACCAAACTCCGGGGACGTGGCGTGTGACGTGACCTTCAAAAACAGAGCCGATTTTGCGGAAATTTTTTACGGCTTCTTCTTTATTTACATAGCCGAGTTCGGCGAGAGTGCTGTAAACGGCGGGGGAAATATGTCCGTTTGAGATGACGATTTTTTCGCCTGTTTGGGAAATGATAAAAGCGTAAAGAGTTGCCAGATAATCAATAGAAGAAAGTGATCCGCCCGGGTGGCCGCTATTTGCGTTTACCACCATCTCGATGATGGATTTGCGGCAGGACTTGGCGAAAATTTCGAGGAGGCGCAATTGGTCCGGAGCGAGTTTTTCCGTGAATTTAGGAATTTGCATGCAGTGCTTTTTTGATCAGTTTTTTGGTGAGTTCGACGCCAGGTTGGTCGAAAGCGTTGATATGAAACATTTGTCCGAGAAAGGCGATTTCAGCTTCGAAAAACATAAAGAGCGCACCGAGGGTTTCGGCGTTGATTTCTGGGATTTTGATTGTGACGCAGGGACGGTGTTTTTGTGTCAGGGCTTCGCGTGTGGCATTTAATTCGACTTCTAAAAGCTTGTTGAATGGCGGAATTTTCGGATTGGAGTTTTCGACTTCGATAAAAATAAAAAATTTGTCGTTTGGGCCGTCGGAGTAGAGTTGTAGCTGTGAATGTTGATCGGTGGCGCCGAGGGCATTTACCGGAGTGATTCCCACTTTTGAATTTTTGCCGATGCTTTCGGCGAGCAGCTGGCGATACCAGCCGGCGAAGCGAAATAATTTTTGGGCGTATGGCATGAGGACTGTGATGTTTTTTCCTTGTTTGTAAAACTTGT
>JBAZZM010000031.1:0-9698 GCA_041658805.1 Candidatus Altimarinota bacterium
CGACCGTGTAGGCTTTGGTTTTGGAGAGGTCGGTTTTGTGGTTGTGGAGTTTGGCACCGATTTCACCGGCAAAGAGGAAAGCGCGGCCGATGCCGACGGCGCCGATGGAGTCTAGTTTGTCGGCGTCAAAGAGGACTTTGGCTTCGAGAGTTTTTGGAGTGTGTTTGTTGCGGAAACGGTGACACTCGATGCAGTGGGCGACGCGGGAGATTTTTTCTTTTGGATAGGAAAGTTTTTTGAGAATTTTGGAGGCGAGTTTGGCTCCGAGGACTGCGTGGTCGATAGAGCCTGATTTTTCGTCTTCTTTGGCGCGGGCGATGTCGTGGAGGAGTGCTGCGAGTTCGATGATTTCGAGGTCGGCGTGTTCGCGCTGTCCGATGTGGAGGGCGAGCGCGCGGACGCGCAAGGTGTGCTCCCAGTCGTGTGAGCCGCGGGAAGAGGTGAAATGGGAACGGGCGATGGATTGGAGGGATTTCATTGGTGGTCGAAGTTTAATTTAGGCTTTGAGAGAAGTAAAGCGATGGCTTGACGAAGGCGAAATATCGCAGTAAAGTGACCCCTTGTAAAAATTTTATGGAAAGAGGTTACGAATTAATAGAGCCTTCAGATAATACGTATTCGCATGTTGCCAGATTGTTGCAAGGGAGGTTGGATGGGACCAGCGAGCGCAGGGATACTTTTAGCATTGACGATATTCGTGACACACTGATTGAACGAATTTATATTAATCCCGATCCCGAATATCGTTTGCTTCATAAACCGGTGATGTGGATTAGTTTTTTTAGAATTGCCGAGAATCTAAAACACACTGCTTTTCTTGAAGCGAAGCGTAATATCCCGCTGGAGGAAATCATGGAAATGGTGAGGCATCAGGTGTTGGAATTTTTTAGAGTTGTTCAGGATGTCTTTGCAGCCAGAGGAGATAATTTAAGGGTTATCATATCTGAAGGGGATGAGGCCCAATGGTGGGCGGAACTTGGTAATCCGGATTTGGTTATGAAAAGGGTCAAGGCAGAGTATCAGAATGTTGCTGCTGTTTCGGCCCATCCACATATCAGTGATGAAAGGCAGGTTGGCGATGTTTGGCTGGCGCCCAATTACAGAGACATACCGACTCTTGAGGTGTTACAAAATGAATTGTCCGAATTGGAAAAACTAAAAATGGTTGTTGAGGCTATGGAAGGCTGTTCCGCTCTGCATCAAATGGGCATTATCCATGGCGATGTTAAGCCGGGCAACATAATGGTTTTTGGATCAGGGAAAGAACTCCGTTCTAAACTTTGCGATTTGGAACATGTTAAACGGATAGGTGTTGATTATTGTAATAATGATGGTGGTGATACGGATTATTCGGAGGCAGGTTTTTACGGCCATGTCTTTTCTCATCAAAAAGTTTCGGAGGGGACGGATGTTTTTTCTTTTGCAACAACTTTGTTGGAGATGTATTTGGGTGCTGCGCATAAAAAACCGGAGTTTGTTTCAGATACACGGCGTTTATTCAGTCATGGCATGGATGAAGATGCGGTGTTTGAAGCCTTGGTTTGTGCCAAGAGTTATAGCGATGGAGGGAATATTCCGGAAGATGTCATGCGAATGATTGCCAAAATGATGGTTTTTGAGCATGAGAAAAGGATTCCTTTGAGGAAGGTGATTGAGATTCTGAAAATGAGAATTGAGGAATTGGAACATTCATAGTATTTTGGGGCCGGGTTTCATTCATAAAAAATTTATGCCAACAAAAGCAGACGATCTAGAAGGCTTGAGCAAGCTGGGAAAGAAGGCGAAGGCCGAGAGGGTGCTGGAGGTTTTTCCGAATCACGCACCGAAAAACAAGATGGAGGTGACGCTGCATTGCAAGGAGTTTACCTGTTTGTGCCCGATGACCGGTCAGCCGGATTATGCGGAGATCGAGGTCGTGTATGCGCCGGACAAGTTTGTGGTGGAGTCGAAATCGATGAAGCTGTATCTGGAGACCTATAGGAACGCGGGCGTTTTTCATGAGCATCTGGCGGTGGATATCGGGGAGGATTTTAAAAAATTCGTGAAACCGCTGTGGGTGACGGTGAATGTAAAGTTTAATGTGAGGGGCGGGATTGCGATTGAGGCGAAGTATAGGGGGTAAAAAATTGCTTTTAGAGTGGGAATTTGTTACAAGGATCTCCTGTAACTTTTTTTGAATGAAAGAGTCAGATGTGATTGTCGGTGTTGATAATTTTGATGGCGGTTCCGGCCATTTGCTATCCACTGGAGTTGGAGTTGTGAATGATGATCTTTTGTTGCGGTCGATGGTTGAGGCTGGTAGTCATCCGGGCATGGGAGGTAACTTTGTAGATCGAGTGAGTGCCGTTTTGGCGGCTCAGGTTCTTGCTTTGCAGATCAAAAACGGGGCTGAAATTGTATATCCATTGAGCGCTGTAGTGGCAAGAGGTTTGACGAAAAAAAAGGTGATGGAGGGCGACGACGGGACATTATTTGTTTTGGTTAAAGAAATAGCCGACACCAGTGATGTGGTTAGGATGTTGGTTCTTGGTATTGCACTTGGAGATAGGGGGCTTCATTTTGCGGCTGGCTTTGTAGAAAGTCCGCATATTCGGAGGGCGATGGGAGCGGAAGATTTCTTGAATTATTCACGCTGTATGTCACAAACAGGCTACCATGTTGCTTTGGGTGCGGCGGAAAGACTTCCCGGCTCTATGGCGCGCTCCGTAAAACAAAATGTTTCCGGTGTTTTGGGCCGTTTTGAAGACGCCAGAAAGGTGATGACAGCGATAAGACAATCCGGAGCCGCAGCATAGGTTTGATTTAGCTTGCATAGGTTTGCCCAGATTTGCTATGATATGCATAGGTTAATAGTCCATATGGAGGATGTTCTGGTTACAATTGGAGAGGCTGCGAAAATGATGGGGATTTCCATTGATACGCTTCGGAGATGGGATAAGGCTGGAAAGCTCGTGGCTGTCCGGGCAGGGGAGGGCACTCACAGGTATTATAAGAAGGCGGATATTGGGCTCTTTATCAACGATCTTTTTGCTCTGGCTCGAAGTTGGGCGTTTTCCAGTTACGCTGATGATCCTCAAAAAGATTTCTTTTGTCCAAACAGTTCTGTTTTTCAGGCAAGGCTGGGCAGAATGGAAACAGAGCTTGGGCGTGTTCCAGAGGTTTGTGATTTATATCCGCTGCTCGTTGCGATTGCCGGAGAAATCGGAAACAATTCCTTTGACCACAATCTTGGAAATTGGCCCGATGTGGCGGGTGTTTTTTTTGCTTTTGATGTGAACAAAAAAATGATTGTTTTGGCTGATCGTGGGCAGGGAGTATTGGCCACTTTGAGACGTGTGAGACCTGAGTTGAGAGATCATAAGGAAGCGGTGAAGATGGCTTTTACGGAAACGGTATCCGGGAGAGCGCCGGAATCCAGAGGCAATGGACTGAAGTTTGTCAGAAAGGTGGTGTCTGAAAATGCGGTCAGCTTAATTTTCCAAACCGGAGGCGCCAGACTTGAGATGCGGCATAACGATGGGAATATCAATATATCAACCGTCAAAGAGACCTTTCATGGCTGTTTGGCGTTAATTAGATTTTAATACATAAATTATGAATATTGCTTTAAGAAAATTTGGGACTACTCTGACATCCAGACAGCTTGGCAAGGAAGCTATTAACGCTTTTAAACCGAGCTTAAATAATGTTGCGAAAAACGAACCGGTTGAGGTGGATTTTTCCGGAGTGATTACTTTTTCGCCATCATGGGGGGACGAGTTTTTGACTCCATTGCTTGAGCAATTTGGTGAAAGGCTGGTGCTTGTAAATACAGAAAATTCTTCGGTGAAGGCGACCTTGGAGCTTTTGGACGAGCTGGAAGGAAAAAAATTTAAAGTTTCTGGAGCCGCAGACCGGAATTGAACCGGTGACCTCCTCCTTACCATGGAGACGCTCTACCAACTGAGCTACTGCGGCGGGCTTGTTAAAAAGGCGTGCAGATTGTAGCAGGGAGCGGAAAAAAGGGAAATGATTTTTTGGTATTGACAGTTTTTATCGTTAGTGATAGTGTGTTAACACGTTAAAACGGTTAACTATATTATATGATTAAAGATTGGATGACAATTGAGATGAGAGATCTCTTTCGGACCATGGCCGAATTGAAAAATGAAAGGGAGGTCGCGATGTTTTTGCGCGATGTGGCGACGATGCGCGAGCTCAATGAAATGGCCAAAAGGTGGAGGGCGGCGCAGATGATAAACGCAGGACGATCTTATCGGAAAGTGGCTAAGGAGACGGGGCTTTCGACGGCGACGGTGACGCGTGTTGCGGCATGGCTGAACGGTGGGGAAGGTGGATACAGGTTGTTGATCGACAGACTTCCCAGACCTCATCATATCCGCTAGGGCATGAATTTCCTTGTTTGGGAGATATGCCCTTGGAAGACGAGGGCTTTTTTATTTAATTAACCAAATTTATGATTAACGTTCTGGCGAAAGACATAAGGATAGCGGTTCAGAAAAAAGGTCGTCTGAGGGAAGCGACGATGGATTATCTGGCCGGGATCGGGTTTGAATTCGATCCGAAGGACCAGCTGATGATATCTAGCTGCAATAAAACCGACGTGAGTGTCGTGTCCTTGCGCGACGACGATATTCCACAATATGTGGGTGCCGGAGTGGCAGATTTCGGGATTGTTGGCGAAAACGTCTTTTATGAGACGCCGAGTTCGTCGAGACTTGTGAAGAGGCTTGGTTTTGCGAAATGTTCGCTGATGATTGCTGTGAAAGAAGATTCCGGAATTGAGGATGTGAATGATCTTAGAGACAAGAGAATCGTGACCTCGTATCCGAACCTGCTTACAGCTTATCTGAACAAGGCGGGTGTTAAGGCCAAGGTTGTTTACGTGCAAGGTTCTGCTGAAGTTGCTCCAACCCTTGGTTTTGCGGATGCGGTTTGTGATCTTGTCCAGAGCGGCAAAACTTTGCAGGAAAACAATCTCAAGGCGATTTTGAAGGTGATGGATTCGGAAGCAATTTTGATTGAGAGTCCGGTTTTGAAAAATTTCGAAATAAACCCTTTTAATTTATGAGAATACTTGATTATAAAAATTTGGGATTGAAGGGAGTGATGAATTTGGTTGAAGGGGCGCGGAGTCGGCCCGTGGATGTCGCGGATCGAGTTCGTGAGATTATTGAAAGAGTGAAAAGGGAGGGAGACAAGGCCTTGTTTGAATTTGCGCAGCAATTTGACCGAGTTGATCTGAAGACGCTGGAGGTGAGCAAGTCAGAGATTTTGGAGGCTAAAAAGAAGGTGTCCAAGGCGGATGTGGTGGCCATAAAATTTGCCTTGAAGAATGTTGAAAAATTTCACAAAGATTGTCTTGTGAAAAAACAGCCGGTTACGGAGACGGTGGCGGGGGTGAAAGTTTGGCGGGAATTTCGGCCGATTCAAAAAGTGGGACTATATATCCCCGGAGGTTTGGCGGCTTATCCTTCCACTGTTTTGATGTTGGCCGGTCCGGCGGGGCTTGCCGGCTGTGAAGAGATAGTGATGTGTACGCCGTGTGACTCTGCCGGAGTCTGTAATCCGTATGTTTTGGTTGCGGCGGATTTGTGTGGCGTGAAAAAGATTTTCAAAGTTGGTGGGGCGCAGGCTATAGCCGCGATGGCTTTTGGAACCGAGTCAATTCCACGGGTTTATAAAATCTTTGGGCCTGGAAATCAGTACGTGAGCACGGCCAAGGCTTTGTTGCAATCGGAAGTGGCGATCGATATGCCGGCTGGGCCTTCGGAACTGTTGGTTGTTGCGGATGATAGCGCTGATGTGGATTGGATTGCGGCTGACATGTTGTCGCAACTCGAACACGGTGCGGATTCTCAAAGCATCTTGGTCGCTTTTTCCGAAAAATTTGCTGGAAAGGTTATGGGTAAAATGTTGGAGCAGTCTATGAAACTTAATCGAAAAGGGCTTATTGATCAGTCATTTGAAAAGAGCTATGTCGTGGTCGTGGAGACGGTTGCACAAGCGATTTCATTGATTGATGCGTATGCTCCGGAACACTTGGAGATTGTGACGAAAGATCCGGCAAAGATTTTGAAAAAAGTGGGAAATTTCGGCTCGGCGTTTTTGGGAAAATATTCTTGTGAGTCGCTCGGAGATTATGCTACTGGGAGCAATCACACTTTGCCGACGTCCGGTTATGCAAAAATGTTTCCACCTCTGGCGATCGAATCTTTCGGAAAAATGGTACAGATTCAGACTGTTTCAAAAAGCGGATTTGATCGGCTGGCAAAGGCTGTTTGTCGGCTTGCAGACATGGAAAAGCTCGACGCGCACAAAAATTCCGTAACCATAAGACAATGATTGATGGTTTGGTAAAAAAATCATTGAGAGAATTTAGTCCCTATGTGTCGGCGAGAAGTTTGTATAAGAAAGGGATACTGCTTGATGCAAATGAAAATCCCTTTGAGACGGGGTTAAATCGTTACCCTGACCCGACGTATACGGAGTTGAGAAAAGCTTTGGCGGATTACGTTGGTGTTAATTTTAAAAATATCTTTGTGGGGGCCGGATCCGATGAGGTTTTGTCTCTTCTGGGGAGGCTTGTTCTTGATGAGAATTCTGAGGCTATCGTTTTTTCTCCCACTTACGGGATGTATAAGGTAATAACCGCATCCTGCGGAGCAAAATTTATAGATTTACCTTTGAATGAAATCAATTTCCAAATTGATAAAAATCTTTTATATAAGAAGCTTAACTCAAAGGTTAAAATTGTTTTTATTTGTTCTCCAAATAATCCGACCGGAAATTTAATACGAATGGAGGACATATTGGAATTGCTTGGCAGATTTGACGGTTTGGTCGTCGTAGATGAGGCGTATATTGAATTTTCCTCAGTGAAATCTTTGGCCAGCGAGGTTAAGGATTATCCAAATTTGGTTGTTTTGAGAACTTTTTCCAAGGCGTGGGGCTTGGCAGGAGCAAGGGTTGGTTATTGTGTTGCCGGTGAGGAGGTTGTCGGTTATTTGAATAAGCTAAAACTTCCTTATAATCTAAATTCTCTTTCGGAAAAGGTCGCTTTGGATGCATTAAAAAATTCTTTTGTCATGAAAATGGAGGTGAGAAAAATACTTGATGAGCGCGAAAAAATAAAAATTGCTTTGGAAGCGATGGGTCTTCGTGTCTCTCCTTCCGATAGTAATTTTTTGTTTGTTCGTTTTGAAGGCGCTGGGCAATTGGTGAAAAAGATGGCAGAAAAATTCAAGATTATAATTCGCGCATTTCCCGACGGGTTTCGCGTTTCCGTGGGTTTACCCGAAGAGAATTTGGCCTTCATTAATTCCTTAAAAAAACTGATATGAAAATAGCGTTTTTGGACAGAGACGGCGTGTTGATATTTGAACCGCAAGATACTTTCAAGGTGGATTCGGTTAATCTTTTGAAGATACTTTCCGGCGTGGTTGATGGTTTGAGGCGTTTTATGGATGAGGGATATAAACTGGTGATGGTCAGTAATCAAGATGGAATTGGTAAGGGCAATTTTTCAAAAAAAGGTTTTTGGGAAGCTCAAAATCTGCTCATGGACCAATTGAAGAAACAAGGGATTGAATTTTACAAAGTTTTTATTTGTCCACACATGATCGAAGATAAATGTTCTTGCCGTAAGCCCAAAATCGGATTGGTAAAAGAGTTTTTTAAAGGTAAAAAAGCGGTATTTGATCAAGGGAAGTCCTTCATGATTGGCGATCGGCAAACTGATATGGGATTCGCAAAAAATCTGGGGATTCGTGGGTTTTTGAAAGAAACAAACGGACGGTTTCCAAGAGTTTCTTCAATGGAAAGACAGACAAGTGAGACGGAAATCTTTGCACAGGTGAATTTGGATGGGCGCGGTGAATATAAAATTGATACCGGGATCGGTTTCTTTGATCACATGTTGGAGCAGTTTGCACGCTATGCCATGGTTGATTTAACTGTTCTGGCAAAAGGTGACTTGAAGATTGATGAACACCATGTAGTGGAGGATGTTGGAATCGTGTTGGGTCAAATCTTGAGCCGTGCTCTAGGCGATTTTAAGGGCGTTGAGCGCTATGGATTTGTTTTGCCGATGGACGAGTCCTTGGCCGGAACGGCTATCGATTTGAGCAATCGTCCCTGTCTTGTTTTTAATGCCAAGTTTAAGAGATCTGATGTTGGTGGGTTTCCGACGGAGCTGGTAAAAGAGTTCTTTAATGCGGTTGCCAATAACCTGAAAGCTGCGATCCACGTGAATCTTTATTATGGTGAAAATGATCATCACAAAATTGAGGCGATCTTTAAGTCTTTTGGACGGGCTTTACGGGCGGCAATTGAAAAGAATCCGAGGCTGGAAGGGATTTTATTGTCAACCAAAGGAAAAATATGATCGGGATAATTGATTACAATTCGGGAAATATCAAAAGCGTTTGTAACGCGCTGGAAAAGATTGGTGAAAAATTTACGATTGTTAATTCTCCGGCGCAATTTGTAGCTTGTGATAAATTGATTTTTCCCGGGGTGGGAGCGGCCGGATTTGCGATGAAAAATCTGGAGAAGCTGGGATTTATTGAAGCAATAAGGTCTTGGAATAAGCCGTTTCTTGGCATTTGTTTGGGGATGCAATTGTTGGCGAAATTTTCAAGTGAAGGCGATGTAGACTGTTTGGGAATCGTTCCGAATTCAAAAGTTTTAAAATTCGAAGGGAGCTTAAAAGTTCCCCAAATTGGTTGGAACAAAGTAAATTTTTTAAAGGATTCCCCGCTTTTTGATGGTCTTGAAAGCGGAGAATATTTTTATTTTGTTAATTCCTACTACATGGATTGTCCGGCTGATTTTATTTTGAGTAAAACTGATTACGGGACGAATTTTGTCTCAACGATTCAGAGGAATAATTTCTATGGGGTACAGTTTCACCCAGAAAAATCCGGAAAGGTCGGGTCTAAATTATTGGCTAACTTTTGCGAAAAATGTTGATTATTCCAGCAATAGACATTATTGGCGGGAAATGCGTGAGACTTTTGAGGGGTGATTTTTCTTTAATGACGGAGTATTCAAAAGATCCTTTGAAAGTGGCCAGAAATTTTCAGAAGGCCGGTGCTTCCAGAATCCATGTCGTGGATTTGGAGGGGGCTAAAAAAGGTTTTCCCGTGAATCGTGAGAAAATTTTGCAAATTGCTCAAACTTTGAAAATCGATGTTGAAGTCGGCGGTGGAATCCGGAATTTTGAGACTGCTGAAAGTTATCTTCAAAACGGCGTGAAGAAAGTGATTTTGGGTTCGGCTGCGTTGGAGGATATTGCTTTATTGAAGCGTTTGGTAAGGACTTTCGGCTCCGATCGGATACTTGTAGCATTGGATTTGAGACAGGGGAAAATTATGACCGATGGTTGGCTGAAAGAATCGGAGAAATCTTGCGAAAAATTTTTAAGTGATTTGGTTAAAGTTGGCGTGAGAGAGCTGATTTTTACCGATGTGGATCGTGATGGAACGCTAACGATTCCCAATCTAACTTTTTTGAAAGATCTGATTTGGTATGGTTTCAATATCATTCTTTCGGGTGGGGTTTCGGATCTGCGATCAATCGAGGCTGCTCGTGAAATTGGTGCGAATGGTGTGATAGTTGGAAAGGCGATTTATGAAAAAAAGATAGACTTGAAAGAGGCCGTGTTGCGGTTTCAAAGTGGTTTGACGAAGCGGATT
>JBAZZM010000032.1:0-9693 GCA_041658805.1 Candidatus Altimarinota bacterium
GCGGCGGGGCAAATTTAAAAGAAGGCATATATGTTGCTTTCGCGAAAGTTGGGGCGAAGGTTAAGTGGCATGGGGAAGGGAATTTGGTGACCTTGGAGAGAGCGAAAATTCGTGGCGAGGAAAGTAGCGGAATGATCTGCGCAGGAAATGAAATCGGGATGGCCGAACTGGATAAAGGGCTTGAGGACATTCTAGATCTTTCGGCGATGAAACCAAAAATCGGGATGAGTCTGGGGGAACTTTTTGGGAGAGATGACGTCGTTTTTGAATTTGATAACAAGGCGCTGACGCACCGGCCGGATTTGTGGGGGCACTATGGGATAGCGAGAGAGGTGGCGGTGTTGACCGGCTGGAAATTTAAAGAATTGAAGCCGAAGGTGGCGATTCCAAAAAATGGTGAAAAAGTAAAAGTGGAGGTGAAAAACGCGAAGCTTTGCCCCCGATATTGTGGCTTGATGATCGGTGGCGTGAAGGTGGGCGAATCCCCCGACTGGTTGAAGAAAAAACTGAAGGCAACGGGTCACGGCGTGCATAATAATATCGTAGATGTGACGAATTATGTGATGCACGAGCTGGGTCAGCCGATGCATGCGTTCGATAAAAATTTTATCAAAGGAGGAATCGTGGTGAGGACGGCGAGGGCAGGTGAAAAAGTAAAAACGCTGGATGACAAAGAAAGGACTTTGGATGAAAATATTTTGGTGATCGCGGATCATGAAAAAGTGGTGGCGATCGCCGGAGTGATGGGCGCAAAAAGCAGTGAAATAAATTCCGGAACGACGACGATTATTTTGGAGGCGGCAAATTTCAACGCTGGAAATGTGCGCAAGACTTCCGTGAAATTGGGGCTTAGGACGGACTCTGTTCAGAGATTTGAAAAAACATTGGATTCGCACTTGGCGGAGTTTGCGATGAAGAGGGCGGCGGAATTAATTCTGAAAATTTGCTCAAAAGCAAAAGTGCTCGGACCGATTTCCGACGTGAAAAGCTTTGAAGAAAAAGATTTGAAAGTCGAGCTGGATCCGGCAAAGGTTGTTTCCAAAATGGGGGTGAAAATTTCCAAAAGGGAGATTAAAAAAATTCTTGAAAAGTTGTGGTTCAGTGTCGAAATGAAGGGAAAAAAATTTGCGGTGACGGTGCCGAGTTTCAGAGCCGGAAAAGATATCAAAATTGAAGATGATTTGATTGAGGAGGTTGCCCGTATTTATGGCTATGAGAGGATCGCGCCGACATTGCCTGCTTTGCCGACGAAGTTGCCGATGGAGAATATCGAGAGAATAAAAAAACATAAACTCCGTGAACTTTTGTCGTGGGGGCTCGGGTTCGATGAGGTTTATAATTATTCTTTTTACGGAAAAAAAGAGATTCAAAATGCTTTGATGAAAGAGGCGGGGCATTTGAAAGTTTTGAATGTTTTATCCGAGGAGCAGACGCATATGAGGTATTCTTTGGTGCCAAATTTGCTGAAAAATGTGGACTCGAATGCGGGTAATTTTGAGGAGATGAAATTCTATGAAATTGGACATACTTATCGTGATATTGGAGGATATTTTCCGCTGGAGGAAAAGAGGGTGACTGGCGTGATAGCGCGCAAGGCAAAAGGCGCGGAAGGCTTTTATGAGGCCAAGGGAGTTGTGGAGGCAATCTTGAAAGAATTTGGAATTGGAGAGGTGAAGATGGTGAAGGGTATGGAGGGGGTGGCGTTTGCCCATCCGGTGAAAGCGGTGAGTTATTTGCACGCCGGCGACACTGTCGGGGAGGCGTTTGCGTTGCATCCGGCGGTGCAGAAAAATTTTGGATTGGAAAAATGGACGGTGTTTTTATTCTGTTTGAATTTTACAAAAATGATGAAGTTGAAAGAGTCAGAGAAAAAATATCAACAGTTGCCGAAATTTCCGGGAATCGAATTTGATGTGTCGGTGATGGTGCCTAAAAACATGGAAGCCGCGAAAGTTGAAGCGGCAATTTCGTCTAGCAAAAATTCTTTGGTAAGAAAGGTGAAATTATTCGATGTCTACGAAGGTGAAAACATCAGTGCTGGTAAAAAGGCCTTGGCTTATCGAATCAGCATGCGTGCTGACGACAAAACCCTGACCGATGCTAATATGGTCCAGGCCAGAGAAAGCGTGATCAACGAGCTGAAAAAGATAGGTGGAGAGGTGCGGATGGGGTAGGTGTCTTGACGTGTCTTGCAATAGATGCGATAATATTGTCCAATAAACGTTTAGCATGTTTTCTGACCAAGAGATGGAGCAGGTTGGACAATTTAAGGGCTACGCTCTGCGGGATAAGATCGCGCGGCAGATTATTCGTAATTCCGGAGAGGCAATCGTGATTTTGGATAAAGATAGGAATGTGCGACTGTGGAATACCGGTGCCGAGCAGATTTTTGGCTATACCGAGGAGGAGGTTTTGGGCAAGTGTATCGACTTTATTATTCCCGAGGACGAAAAGCAAAATAATCAGTGGCTGATAAAAGAGGTGGAAAGTCGCCATCTGGTAAGGGGGGTTGAGGCCAAACGGAAAAGCAAAGCCGGAGAGCTGCTGGATGTTTCGGTCTCGATCACCAGGGTGACGGACGAATCCGACAAATTTATCGGCTACCTGATTTTGTATGTTGATATTACTCACCATAAAAAAACCAGTAATGAACTTCAAAAGAGATTTGAAACGATTCAGGATGCATACAAGGAGCTCGGTGTGCAGAGGAGGCAGATGGATTATATTTTCGAGATTACGGAAGAGGCGCTTTCCGGCGGAAGTTTTTTTGCGCTTTGCAGTTTGATTGTGAGCTCGATTCATTTACTGACAAAGTGTGACGGCGTCGTGCTACGGACTTATGACGAAAAGCATGGGGATTTAAAACTGCAGGCGGCTGTCGGTGTGAATAAAAACTGGATGGATAAGAGCAAAATTGAGTTTAAAAACAGTTTGGCGGAAGAGGCTTTTAAGAAGAGGAGGGCTTTATTTTTCGACAATCTTAGCGTGTCGCCGAAATATAGAGGGGTGAAACTGCTTCGTTCCCATCGTTTTACTTCTTCAATTGTTATGCCTCTTTATGCAGGGGATGTGTTTCTTGGAAGTCTGAATTTGTATGCTATCGAGATTGAAAAACTTCGGTTGATTGAAACCGATTTTCTGGAAAATTTTTCCAGGCATTCTTCGATGGCTCTTTTTGTAAAACTCGCACAGGCAAAAAAGTGAGTTTATCTTTGACCGCAGTGGGTGTTTTCCGTATAATCCCTCTGCTTTATGAGAGAAAAATTCCATCATTTCAAGGGGGTGGTGAAGGGGTTTATGCCTCATCACGACCAGAGTTTCTGGCGGAAGGCCATGTTTTGGCTGGCGACTTTTGTAATCGGGGTAACAGCTCTCGGTGCGATATTTGCTGCCGGACTGATCGCGATTTTGTCGATCGGTCTGCCGGATGTGCGCAATCTGGACAATCTGGATGCAGACCAGTCCACGGAAATTTTCGACAGGGAGGGAAATCTGCTTTACACGATTCATGGGGATGAAAACAGGGAATTTGTGCCGCTGGAAGAGATGTCTCAGCTGGTTCAGGACGCGACGATCGCGGTGGAGGATAAGGATTTTTGGGAACACGGTGGGTTTGATTTGAAGGCTTTGGGGAGCGCTTTACTGTCGCAGCTTTTTGGAGTGGGGACGCCGCGAGGCGGATCGACGATTACCCAGCAATATGTAAAAAATACTTTCTTGTCGCCGGAGAGGAGCTATATTCGCAAGGCCAAGGAGCTGATTTTATCGATTCGATTGGAGCGAACTTATGACAAGGAGCAAATTTTGGAATTGTATTTAAATAGAATTCCTTATGGGAATAATGCTTTCGGTGTGCAAAAGGCGGCGGAGGTTTATTTTGGAAAACCGGCCAAGGATTTGGATCTGGCTGAAAGTGTAGTTTTGGCTTCATTGCCACAGGCGCCGAGTCGCTACAATCCATATGGGAACAACAAATATTCACATTTGCTAAAGGAGTTTACCGGTGAAGAATTATATTATCGAAAGATCAAGAGCGAGTCTGATCTGGAGGTCACGGAATATGTGCGCGGGCTGATTGGTGAACATGTGGATCTGGGGGACGGGACGAAAATTTATATTCCCGGACGCACAGACATAGTGCTGAAAACGATGTATGATCAAAAGGAAATTACCAAGGAGGAGCGTCAAAAAGCTTTGGATGAATTGCAGACTATCACATTCAATACTTATCGGGAGGCGATTGAGCATCCGCATTTTGTGCTTTATATCAAACAAATTTTGGAAGACAAGTATACCAAAGATATTGTCGAGCGTGGCGGGCTCAAGGTTTATACGACTCTCGATCCGGCTTTGCAAAACTATGCCGAAGAGGTGGTGTCCAAAAACGGGGAAACCTTGAAAAATGTTGGAGCGAGCAATATGGCTTTGATGGCGATTAATCCGCAAACCGGTCAAATTTTGGCGATGATCGGGTCTTATGATTATTTCAATGAAGAGATCGATGGTAACGTGAATGTGGTTTTGAGGCCGCGACAGATGGGGTCTTCTTTCAAACCTTTGGTTTATGCGCAGGCCTTTTTGAACGGGTATGGGCCGGGGAGCGTGACATACGATATTCCAACGCGGATCGGGAATGATCGTCCGGTGGATTTTGACGGCCAATGGAAAGGCCAAATGACCCTGCGCGAAGCGCTGGGGCAATCACGAAATATTCCGGCTATTCAGGCTTATTTTCTCGCCGGTGAGCAGGATCCGGTCATTGATCTGGCGCACAAAATGGGGGTTCTTTCTTTGGACAAGGCGCATAGTTATGGCTATCCACTCGCGCTTGGTGCGGGAGAGGTGTCACTTTATGAAATGATGAGTGCCTATGGGACATTCGCAAATGCCGGTAAGCGACCCGATCTGACGGCTATTTTGAAAGTTGAAAACTCCAACGGAGATGTGATTGAAGAGTGGCGTCAAAAAGAATTTGAAGAAGTGTTGGATCCGCAAGTTGCATTTTTGATCAACAATATTTTGTCGGATCGAAGCGTGGGGTTGGGAGCACGCATGTATGTGAGCGGAAAAACAAACGCGGCGAAGACCGGCACGAGTACGAAGGAAAACAAGAAAGAAGCCGGCGGAGCGGTCTTGCCAAGCGATTTACTAACCTATGGTTATACGCCGAGCGCTGTGGTTGGCGTTTGGGCCGGAAATGCAGACGGAACAGGACTGGCTTCCTTTGCGGAGGCTTATAATGTAACGGCGCCGGTGATGAGTTCTGTTTTGGGCAAGGCCTTGGAAAAATTGCCAGACGAATCTTTTCCCGAGCCGGAGGGAATCAAGCGTGTTCAAATCAGCAAGGCTTCCGGAAAATTGCCTGGATCGGATACCCCATCGGAGATGATCAAGACCGAGGTTTTCGCGAGCTGGGCTGTCCCGACAGAAGTCGAGCAATTATTCTTTAAAGTAAAAATTGATAAAATCTCGGGACTTTTGGCTACGGAATACACACCGGATGATGCGATAGAAGAGGTAACATTTCAAAATTATGTGCCAATCGCGAATAAATTGAACTGGATGAATGAGATTCGTGATTATTATGAAAAATATAAAATAAACGAACAGGCGGGGGATGTGCGGGTTGGCTTGCCGCCGACGGAATTTGACAATGTTCATACGCCGGAAAACGCTGCCAAAAAACCGACGCTCACGATCAACAACCCGGCTACGGGAACGATTCTGGGGTTTGGAAATTTTAAAGTCGAGGTCGATTTGAGCGCGGATAATGGTGTGGCGGAAGTGCAATTTTTTATCGATGATAAAAAAGAATTTTCGACTAAGACATCGCCATACACGGGATATTTGAACATTTCCAAATTTATGGAAGCGGGTTCAAAACATCTGGTGGTGGCGAAAGTGATAGATGCGCTGGGCTACTCGGCGCAAGCTGCTATTGAAGTAAAAGTGGAAAACTCTTCTCAAAGCACGGAAAATTAGTTAGAATTCAGAACGACTAACCTCATTCCATATGTCCGGCAAAGTTAAAGCCGTTTTTCTCTCCACGCTAATCGTTGTTTTTGGTGGAGCGTATTTGGCTTTTCAGGCTTTTGCCGAGGGTGATGTGAATTGCAGTATTCAAATAACCGGACACGCGAAAAATACAAATCCAAATGCCGGAGACACGACTTTTGATTCGCATTGGGTGGACGTGGAAGGGGAAGATGTGATCGGGGGGATTACGGCCAGTTTGAAAATTTTGGGGATAGATACGCCTGGGCTGGTGCCGTATTGGACTGATCCCGCTTATCAATACCAGCGTCAGTTTGCGGCATGCGCGGAGGAGGAAAGGGAGGGGGGAAAAATAAAAGATGTCGGCGGAAATAAAATTCCTGACAAATATCTGCTGAAAGGTTTCATGTGGAATGACAATATCGGGTATATTTCTTTGGGATGTGAAAATGGGAGTAATGAGAGTGTTCCATGCGGAGGGTTTGATTATGGGGTTTTTACGGATGAGCCGATCCCGGGGAGTCCGGCGAAAGTGAAAGGCTATGCGTGGAATCCGGTTTTCGGATATATCAATTTTAACTGTAGTGGTGGGGCGGTAGGCGGGTCCACTGGCGTGCCGGGGGACTTAACGAATTGTGGCATCATACCTTACGGAGTGACTATGGATCCGGAAACGGGGGCTCTAAGCGGTTACGCTTATTCGCAAGCTGGTATTTATCTCGGGTTTAGCGGTGTAAACGTGGCAATCAAGGGCGTACCTGAAGAACCGCCGATTGAGCACTGGTGCGATGGGGTGAACTGGACAGGGGCGTGCGTGGAGGTGGATGTGGAGGGGGCGCTGTTGCCTGAGAGCGGGCCGAAACTGGCTGACGGGACCGACGGATATACCATAAATCTTTATCTGCGCGATTCAAACAAACAGCCGGCGAGTTTGGATACATTTGACGTGACGATGAGATTTTTCTGGGATGATACGGTAAAAAAAGATCAGGTTAGTGATTATAAAGTCGAGGATGATATGGATGACATGCAAAATCCATGGAGTCAGACCGGAGCCGGTGAGGGCGCCGTGGAATATAAGCCTATTTCGGTTGTAGATGGTGATTTCGCGGTGGTGCCGGGTGAGCCCGGGCATTATCAGTTAAAAACAGAAATCAGTTCGTATGCGCCGACTCGCGACGGGAACACTTCGCTGACGACGAGTACGGATCCGGCGTTAAATTTTCAGAATGAGGTATTTTTGAACAAAGTGGACGGGATTCCGAGCGATCAGGAGGCAAATTATCTGAAGCTGAAGAGAGTCCAGTATAGTTTGAAAAATGGGGGGGTGGACGTGGTTCCGCCAAACAGCATTATTTACGCAAATGGGAAGCTGGATCTTTCGTTGCCTTTTGAGCCGGTTTATTCTTTTGAAACTTTGTATGCGGATGACCGACAGGACGCGATCAAAGCTTTCAGGTCTGTGCCGACGATTTTCAAAGTGAAGGCGGTGGAGGCTGACAATGCTTTGTCGCCGGAGATTGGAAGCGTGTTGGCTGCACTGACGTTGGCTTATGACAGTACGAAAACGGTTGAAAAATGCGGACTGGATTATCCGGGAGGCGTGAGATCAGATTTTGATTTCTTTTTTTCCGATCCGGACGGAACATTGGCGGGGCAACTTAGCAGGCCGCCGGATATTAGTATTATTGTTGATGGAAAGCCTCAAATTGCCCAGTTTTTCGGCATCTTTAAAAGTGTCGGTGCTTTTGATTTGGCGGCCGAAGCGACATTTCCGGAGACAGGCGATACCATTACCCAGCTTTGTGGCTTTGTGCAGGCGCCGAGTTTGTATACGAGGGTGAGGTTTAAAAAAGACGGGAAGGAGGTGAGATATTATGCCAACAAACTGCCGCGTTTGGGCGGGGATGTGGTGGCGAATCCGGCAATTGTGGTGCATGGGAATGTTTATTCACAATACTCCTGCAGTGTGAACGCGGGGATCGCGGCGGTGTCGCCTGTTGGCGATCAGACCATCAGTTCGGTGAAGAACGCGATTGATAAAAATGTGAAGAGTTATGGTGGGGCGATAAGCGATATTAACAATGATTCAACTTGTAACGTGACATCGTTGGTTGATGGAGGGGATTGCGGTCCGGATAAAAAGTTTGAGGTGAAAGGGAGCGGGGAAATTGCGGAAACGGTTCTGTATTACAAAAATACAGATGTTTATTTGAATCCGACATCGAGTGGAAGCGGAAAATATGCAATTGTCGTTGACGGCGGGAATTTGTATATCGAGAGCGATCTTTATAATTCGGAAGGTGAATTGGCGATCGCGGTGTTCAAGAAAACGCCGAAAGAGGGTGACGCGGATTCGTTGAAATTCAGTAAGAGCGGGAACGTGTTTATCGACACGACGGTGAAAAATATTCAAGCGAGTTTGATCGCGGACGGTTCGATATTCTCAAAAGTTCCAGGTATGGATGAGGTGGCTTATACGAAACTTTTGGATGATGGCGATTTGAATGAGCTAAATAATTATTTCGTGAATCTTTCCGGCAATAGCTATCAGCTGCTGTGGGAAGGTGGTGTGTCGGCGAGAAATTCGATTGGAGGCGCGGATTTGTGCGGCAAATCGAGCTACTTTTTCAGAGGCAATGAGACGACGCAAAACAAGAAGCTGGCGCAGTTGTATGACTTGAATTACTTGAGACTTTTCAGGCTGGATTTGGAGACATTTAACGGGCTGCCGATTGATCAGGTGTGCGGGAAGGCGCTGAATGTGGAGGATATGGTTGCGATTTTGAATGACGATAACATTTGGGATGCCGACAGCGTGCATGGCGATAAGGGGTCAGAATATCCGTGTAATGGGATAGATCCATTCCATGCTTTCGACAGTCGTGACGGGCATGGGTATGACGAAGGGTCCGGAGATTTGGTGCCGGCGGCGTCGGAGGACAAGCTGGTGGAAGATCTTAGATGGCCGACCGGAGAAGTGGATGAGGCACATTACAATCCGGTGTATATCTTCTACAAGGCCAGCGATTCTTTCCTGTTTAGGACGAAGTAGGGCTATACCAGTCCAAGCTGACTTCGGGGTGCTTTTTGAGCTCTTCGACCATGATGGATTGGATGTCGGCGAGTTTTTGCCGGGTGTCGGCTTCGAAGCGGAGGGTGAGGTTTGGGGTGGTGTTTGAGGCGCGGACTGCGGCCCATGTGGCGTCGTCGAATTTGATACGGACGCCGTCGATGGTGAGGCAGTCGTATAGTTCGGTGAAGTGTGAGACGAGTTTTTTGACGATGGCGAATTTTTTGTCGTCGGGGCAGTGGGCTTTGAATTCGGGAGTGGTGAAAGTTTTGGGAAGGTCGTTGAAGGCTTGGGAGAGAGGGGTTTGTGAGTTTGAGAGGATTTGGCAGATTTTGGCGGCGGCGAGAAGGGCGTCGTCAAAGCCGTACCAGCCGTGCCCGAAAAACATATGACCGGAGACTTCGCCGCCGAGCTTGGCGCCGATTTCCTTCATTTTTCTTTCTATAAAACTGTGGCCGACGCGGGACATGACCGGAATAGCGCCGAGTTTTTTGATTTCGTTGATGATGACTTGGGAAGTTTTGACATCAAAAACGATTTTTGGTTTTTTGATTTGTTTTACCAGATCACGGACGAGAAGCAAGAGCATAAAATCAGAGGAATATAAGTTTCCTTTTTCGTCGACG
>JBAZZM010000033.1:0-9331 GCA_041658805.1 Candidatus Altimarinota bacterium
CGTCCCGCCCGCCAAAATCACTCCTTTCATTTGGAAAAATTTAGTTGCAGGTAGACTTTAAGCGCTTCTCTAAAGCTTCGCAAGGGCTCAAGCTTGGTATTTTTGAGAATCGTATAATGCGGTCGCCTCGCCGGTCTCGGGATTTCCGAGAGAGTGATCGCTTTCACTTCCAGATCTTTTTTTAGAATTTTGAATACCTCCTGCGCCAGCTCGTATCGCGTGCAGGATTCGGAATTTGTCAGATGATAAATGGCGGGCTCGCGCTCTTCCAAAATAAATTGCTTCACAATGGATTCCGCCAAATCCATCGCGTAAGTGGGGGAGGCGGCCTGATCCGTCGCCCCGAAAATTTCTTTGCCTGCTCGCTGGGCTTTCACCAGCTTCGCCACATAGTTGTTCTCGTTTGGCCCAAACAATAAAGAAGTCCGGATGATAAAGTTTTTCCCGCCGACTTCTTGTAAATATGTCTCCGCTTTCAGCTTGCTCTCGCCATAAACATCAATCGGATTCACTTCGTCATTTTCGCTGTAGCCTTCTCTTTTTTCACCATCAAACACATAGTCCGTGCTGATTTGAATGAATCCCGCGTTAATCTCCTTGCAGGCCTCGGCTATCGCCTTCGGCCCCTCCGCATTGATTGCCATCGCTTTCTGCGGATCCGCCTCGCATTCGTCCACCATCAGCGCCACAGCGTTGATCACCATGTCCGGCTTTTGCTCCAAAATCGTCTTTTTCACTTTTTCGAAATCCGTGATGTCCAGCTCGCTGTGCGAAAACGCGATTGTCTGAAATTTTTCGCCAAATCCGGCCAAAACCTGCATAAAACATCCTCCCAGCAAGCCATTTTTTCCCAGCAATATGATTTTCAAAATGATAATCGTTAGCCGGCGTACTAGTACGCCGCAGAATTTCCTGCACGTGCACGCCTGCCCAGGCAGGCATTCGCAAGACTTTTTGCTCTCAAATAAGCCATTTTCATTTTCAGCCGCCTTCCTAGGAAGCCGCCAAAAAGTCCTCGATCTTCACAAGTTTTGCGTCCTTTTCGCTACGCTCTTTTACTTCCACGCTGTCTTTTTCCAAACTCCGCGCGCTCACCACCACTCTCGTCGGGATTCCGATCAGATCCGCGTCGTTCAGCTTTACACCGGCGCTCTCCTCGCGATCGTCATACAGCACTTCCACGCCCGCCTTCACCAGTTTTTCATAAATCTCATCCGCCGCGTTCGCAGTTGATTCTTCTTTTCCCAAACTCACCAGATGCATCGCAAACGGCGCCACGCTTTTTGGCCAGATCATGCCCTTTTCGTCGTTGTGAATTTCGGCCACCGTCGCCATCGTCCTCCCAATCCCGATTCCATAACAGCCCATGTAGTAGGGCTTTTCCTTCCCGTCTTTGTCCACGAAATTCGCGCCTTTCATTTTTTTGGAATAATGATAGCCCAGCTGAAAAATATTTCCGACCTCGATCCCACGGTCTTCGATCAGCTTGCTCTTCCCGTCCAAGGCCGTAAATCCGGCCTGCGCCATCGCGATATCGCCCTCCAGATCAAGTTTGAAATCGCGGTCGATATTTACATTCACCAGATCCAGATTTTTCTTGTTTGCTCCGCCGTAAAAATTTTTCACAGTGCGCAGGGAGTCATCTCCCACAACCACCAGCTTCACGCCTTTTTTGGGCTTTATCTCCACAGGAGAAATAAATCCCGGCTCGGAATTTAACTCTTTTTGAATCTCCTCATCGTGAGCCGGTCGAAGCTCTACAGCGCCCACCAGATTTTTCAGTTTCACCTCATTCACATCCAGATCCCCTCGGATCACCGCCAGAATAAATCGGCCCTTTTCATCCACAAACATCACGTCTTTGATCTGTTGCCAGAGAGGCAGTCCATGAAGCCTAGCGCCGTCTTCCATCTTTGGCCCGCGCACCGCCTTCACCTCCTGCATTTTTTTCTCTTTCTCGTCCAAATTTTTCTTCTCCTTCAAAAATTTGGCCACATCCTCATGCGCCGCATATTTCCCGTCCGCCGTCATCAAAAAGCGGCTTTCACCCACTGGCGACACCACCACAAACTCATGGCAGTATTCACCGCCGATATAGCCGTTGTCCGATTCCACCACCACGCACTTCAGCCCGCAACGCTCAAAAATCCGCGTGTATGTTTCCCACATGCTTTTGTATTCTTTTTTGAAATCTTCTTCATCGATATGAAAGGAATAGGCGTCTTTCATGATGAACTCCCTCACTCGCAACAGCCCTCCACGGGCCCTCATCTCATCTCTGAACTTCAGCGAAAACTGATAAATATTGAATGGCAAATCTTTGTAGCTGATCTGAAACTTGCGCGTCGCGTCCACAAACATCTCTTCGGCGGTTCCGCCCAACGCAAACGACGCTCCGCGCCGATCATCGATCTTCATCAGCTCAAAACTCACCGTATTGTCGCGATTGGTCTCCTGCCACAGCTCCAGCGGATGCAGCACCGGCGACAGCATCTCCTGCGCCCCCGCGCGGTTCATCTCATCGCGCACGATGCCCATGATCTTTTCCTGCACGCGCTGCCCCAGCGGCAAAAAAAAGTATCTCCCAGCAGTCGACTCACGAATAAACCCCGCCTGATGCAGCAGTTTATGCGACTTCAGCGTCGCCTCACCCGGCGTCTCCCTCTTCGTCTTTCCAAAAAGTTTGCTGTAACGCATACGCAAAGAAATATAACTTTTTCTGGCTAAAATCACAACTTGAACTTGCAAATTATAAATTTGAAAAATCACTTTTTGAGGTTCATAATAAACTGGCAAATTTTCGACTTTTATGTTCAACTCAAAAAATAAACTTACGGAATTTGATTTCTTTATGGATGAGGATATGCGATCTAAACGCATTGGCGTACTTTGTCTTGAGAAAACCTTAACACCAGCACTAACACAAGCTTTGTTCCGTGTAAAAGAGGAAGCCAATGAATTTCATAAAAAACGCATTGATGCTTTAAATATGTCGGCAAAAGAGCGCACTGATCGTCTCAAATCAGCCCATCGGCAGCTAAGAGAGGTTAAATGGTCATCATTAAATCTCATGAGGTCCTTTATTGCCAACGCTTTTCTCGAACAATTCTTCCATTACTGGGTAAAAGGCCCTTTGCCAATCATGTTTTTCAATACACCTTTCACCGATGATCATAGAAATTCAATCGGACATTTTTTCGACACTCTAAAGGATTTAAATATAGGTAAGTTAAAGGATTTGCAAAACTCTAATTCTGTGTTTTTTCTAGACACTTTCACTACCACATCCGGCTACCGATTTGAGGAAAAAGTTCGAAACTCTTGCAATCTTGCCAGATGCTTCCGAATTGATAGTCGTTCACATGATATTATGCAATTGGCTGATCTTTTATTGGGAATCACGGTTTTCAAAAAGGAAGGAAAAACAACTTTAAATAAGTCGAAATTGAGAGTTTTAAACTTCTTTGAAGAACAACAAAATAAAATCAGACAAAAGAAAAGGGCTCCTTCTTATGAGCCCACCTACATTCTTTAGAGTAGTGGTTTGAAAGCCTCATTTATTGGGAGGGTCTCCCCACTACAGGTCCATTATAGCAGTCATATTGCCAAATTGTAAATATCAAATTCAAGGGTATCCGGCATTATACCGAGAATGCTCTGCCATGTCGCTTTAGTAATTTTATGGCGTAAGTATTTTTCTTTGCGCGCGCAAAACTCATCCCCTCGATTTTCGAAGAAAGGCTGACCGCTCTGTTTAAGTCGCTTTTGCTGATAGTTTTGATCGATCGTTTCATCGTCAGCATTATCTCATAATCGCTGACCTAATCCAACCAAAATAATCACCACACATCTCGGTCGCCGTCCGCCTAAACCTCCACATCAAATTCCTTCAGCTTCTTGACCAGACCCCAGACATCATTCTTTTTATCATCATGAAAAATCGTCTTCCAGCCAAGTTTTTTGGGGGCGGCGAGATTGGCCTCATTATTGTCGATGAAAACACATTCCTCCGGTCGGCAACCGACCAGATTCAAAGCTTGAACGAAGGTCGCATCACCGTCTTTTCGCATGCCGGTTTCACCAGAAACAACAATCACCTCAAACATTTCGGCTAGTTTCATTTCCCCCTTCAGCAGGTCAAACCTCTCCTTGCTGTTATCAGTGATAATTCCCAGTTTGTACTTTCCTTTTAATTTCTCACATAATTCCATCATCTTCCCATTCATCGGCGTATTACGAAACGCCTCATCAAGTACCTTTATATCGAGATTTTTCCCCACGCAGGCACAAAAATTTTTCCATATCGCCTCATGCGTCGTATGTCCAATCAACAATTTTGGGTGCTGCACTCTATAGCACTGAACAATATGTTCGTATGAAACATCGGGGATGCATTTTTGAATATTGGTGCAGGTCGTATCCGAACCGGAACTGTCTGTCGTCAGAACCCCGTCAAAATCAAAAAATATAGCTTTAATCATCGCTCGCAAAATACCACATCGCTCCATCCCTCACCACTTCACCGCCTCCCACGCCCTCGTTTGACAAAACCCAACAAATCACGTTAAAATCGCTCACCAACATACCAATATGGGCAGTGAAGGCGAAAAACCAGATATAGTCAGTGGCTTTGCAAACGCTTTTTTTGCGGGTGTTCCATATGATCCGATGCTAAGCCGTGGTGAACAGGCTTTAAAAGTTGAAATTGAGGAGGCAAAGCTAATGCGGGATCAGAATAAAATTCTCAGAGAACTTGCGACAGCTGTTTCCAGACCGGATCGCTCTCTCGCCCCAGCTTTTGCCGACTTGGAACGAGCTTCTTATTTTGTTGAAGATCGATTGATAGAACTCGACGAGACTCTTCAGCAAGGCCTGATCGAAGTCGGAAATCAAGTCGAAACCGCTGGCGAAAACATCACCGGCATCCCAGCCACAAGAAAAAGCGCCGTTCAGCTTGTTGATGAAGGCAGAGTTGACCTCATGGATGCTCTTGTCTACGGATATAAAGGTGCGCTCAAACATAGTGAATACCGCCAACTTCTCGCAACATTGTCTGATTGGCAACGCAATATGTTCACCGGAAATTTGATCAAATTCCACAACCCGGAGTTTGAAGCCACTCTCGAACCTCCACAAAAAGCTTTTCTTCTGGAATTAAGGCGTCGAGTCCCTGGCAACATTGTCTATTCTCCAGCTCTTTATGATCTGGCTAAAAACCAAGTTTTGGAGCCAGAGTTCCACCATGCTAGCGCTCTAAAAATTCGAGAACTGCGATTTGGGACAGAAGGCACTAATTTAGGAATGAGAGAGTTAAATGAACAAACTGGCTATCTTCTGAATCAAGGCGATACAGCCATCGGGCAGAGACAAAGCATGATCAGGCAAGGAGAAGTCAATATTGCCTTTCATGCTTTTGCTGCACATCAACGCCATGACCAAATTGTCGAATTGCGCACACAGACAGGCATCCTCGGTGCAATAGCCGGCATCCAGGAACAAATTCATGACTATCTCGAAGAATGGGGCGGCGATGTGCTTGAATCCCTGGAAGACATTGATGAATCCCTGTCAGATGGTTTTGAATATGTCGGAGGCCAACTGGAGGATCTCAATGAAACGGCTGAGGCGATATCCGAAGAATTACAGGAAGTAAATACACGCCTAAGAAAAATCAACACAACAGGAAAAAGAATTGCCACGAGTCTGGACGCGATGATCGATGCGAACCAGGAAAATGCTGCCCAAGTCGTAAACATCCTCAAAGCCATCAGAGCTTCTGCCGTTAATGCACAAAAAGAAGCCAGTGAAATCGGTCGCAATCCAAACAAAACCGATGGTGAAGAAAATTTCCGTATTGCTCTTGAGCTTTTAAAAATGGGGGACATCGAAACGGCTCTTCGTCATTTCACTAAATCTGAAGAGGCATACCCGCTTGACCATCGCATTTATTTTTTCCGCGCTCTTTGTGAAATTGCCCTCGACCAACCGGCCAGTGCAAAAAAGGACATTCTAAAAACTCTCCGTCGTCTTAGCGTCATGGAAAATCAAGCGGAGACCCAGGCGGCAGTACTTCGCATTTTGGCGCAGGTGGAATTCACCGAAGCCAAAATTGCTCTCAAGAAAAACGAAATGAAACCATACAAAGAACTTCTCGGCAACGCCAAGGAGCATGTCCGTAACGCGATCAAGCTTGATCCTCAAAATATTGATGCCCAATTTGACCTTTGTTTGTTCTTGGTAGATCTCAAGCTTTTTGATGAAGCAATTCCAGAGCTGTTTATGCTATTTTCCAGAAACCCAGGACAGTTTAGGAAAGTAATAAAGCATCCTTCGTTTCAGCCAATCATGAACTCATTCAAGAACACGGTAGCTTTATTTAAAGATCCCAAGTCAGAGCCATCAGATGCCGAAATAAGACGCACATTAAAACTCGACGAAATCCCGGATCAAGAAGACTTAAGAAAGATGGCAATTGAATTGCACGACAGACTTGGGCGCGGAGAATGCGAAAATGATCCGGAAGCTAATTTTGATCTCTGCTTTTATTTTGCAAAATTAGGTCTCTATGACACCGTAGCCGATGAATTATTTTTCGTTTTTAAGCGAGATCCAAAATCATTCAAAACAATCATGGCACGACCGGAGTTCAAGCCTGTCAGCAAGTTTTTCAGAAGTACTACCCATCTGTTTAAAAACCCAAAAGCGGAGCCACAGGAAGGTGAAATACTCTATGCACTCATGAGAGATTCAAAACGAAGAAACTCCTATACGGCACATCAAGAACAAGATGAATATTTGAGAATGCTTGTTACATCTCATGCAAAGACACTATTAGATAAATCCGAAGATATGGAAGAATTTTCCGATTTTGTGCCAACACTTGTCCACCCGAATCCGAATCCGGAAACTGGCGAATGTCCGGAAGGCACGTTAATCAAAACAATATACGATGGAGTGATCGAGGAAAGCACCGCAGAAAATTGTTATGCACTGGCAGCTCTCGGAATCAAACTAAATATTTCTCCAGAGGCAATTTTTGAAGCATTGGAAAGAGGATTGGAAGAAGATGCAGATTTCCCAAATAATAACAGCGCCGTCATCAGAAAACTCAAAGACATCACTGGGAAGCATTTTGATGCCATTCGCACTTTGCTGAAGGAAATGCAGATCATCAGCTAATCACCACTTCACCGCCTCCAACGCCATCGGATACAGCTCTTTGATCGTCCACTTCTCAATCCCGCCATTCTTGCGACGAATGAGGTTGTACTTGATGACTGAGGATTTGGCGTGATGGAGGAGTCGTTGAATTGAATGCATAAAAATTGACATCAGGATATTTTAATGATAGCCTAGAGACGTCTTTTGGTCTATTCATAGACTGAAAGGGTATCACATCCAAGGGCCGTCTTCCTAGCGGAGGGCGGTTTTTTTTGCTATCGCAGATATCCTTTTCTCCGCTTCAGAGCCCTTCCCCAAATAAACCCTTCAATTTTCAAGACATCAAAATATCCATCGCCTGATGTCCGTAATTCTTCTGAAACATTATTTTTTGAGGAGAAAATAAAAACCCTCTTCCCGCCACGCCTTTTGAAGCATCGATAAATACATAAACATTGTGTTCCATAGACAAGCAATGCTAATACGAAAAAACAAGAATTGGAAGCGTTTTCTGTTGGCGATTTATGTACGACAACTATCTACTTCCCAGCTTCCGCACCCACTCCTCATTCGCCTTATACCACTCAAACGTCTTCGCGATCCCTTCCTTGAAAGTCACCGACGGCTTCCAGCCGAGCTCCTTCTGCAGCTTCCCGGAATCAATCGCATACCGCCTGTCATGCGCCAGTCTGTCCTCCACGTGCTCGATCTGGCTCTCATCCTTCCCAAAAAATTCCAGCAACGCCTGCGTAATCTCCAGATTTGTCCGCTCGTTATTTCCGCCCACATTGTACACCTCGCCATGTCGGCCTTTTTCCAAAATCGTATCAATCGCGCGGCAATGGTCCACCACATACAGCCAGTCCCGCACATTTTGCCCGTCGCCATACACCGGCACTTTTTTATTTTCCGATAGCAGTCGAAAGAAGTAGGGGATCAGCTTTTCCGGGAATTGATATGGCCCGTAGTTGTTTGAACAGCGACTGATCGTCACCGGCATTTTGTAGGTTTCAAAAAAGCTTCTAACTAAAATGTCCGCCGAGGCTTTCGTCGCCGCGTATGGACAGTTTGGCTCTAGGGGAGTGGTCTCGGTAAAAAAGTCTTTGGAATTTGAACCGAGGTCGCCGTAGACCTCATCCGTCGAAACTTGATGATATCGCCCCACCTCATTCTGTCTTGTCGCCTCGAGCAGGTTAAAGGTCCCCAGAATATTTGTTTCCACAAAAATCCGCGGCGTTTTTATACTCCGGTCCACATGCGTCTCCGCCGCGAAATTCACTACGATGTCAAACTCCTCATCTTTAAATAACTTCTCTATGAATTCCTGATTGGCAATATCCCCCTGCACAAATTTAAACCTCGCCTCACTCAACAGATCACTCAAGTTGTCTTTATTTCCCGCGTATGTCAGCTTGTCCAGCACAACGATTTCATCATTCGGATGATTTTCGAATCGGTAATGCGCGTAATTACTGCCTATGAAACCAGCCCCGCCGGTGATTAAGATCTTCATGAATTTGCTTCTTTTATGAATGTTTCCAAGTCGTAAATGTAATCGGACTTATTATACTCCACTGATGATGCCGCCATCAGCACCGCGTCTTTTGAAAATTCGTAAAAATCCCGAAAACACATCCCGCTCATGATTATGGCATCATCCGGGCCTTTCAGCTCAAACTCCTGCCACGACTTTCCATCATGCAGTCTCGCTTTCACGATGCCTTTTTGGCAGATATAAATTTTCTTTTCGCCCCGCACCGCATGGCCCCCTCTCGGGGCCTTCACATCCGTCAGGTAGTAGATGCGCTTTATCGGCCAGTCTATGTAGTCTTTCATTTCCAGCACCGTCAAACTGCCCCTCTCGTCCGTCACGGTCTTCAGTTTTATTTTTTCCAGTTTTGCCATAAATTTAGCCGATCACGCGTTGGCGCTTTTCCTCTTCGTAAGCCTCCAGAATATCGCCTTCCTGTAGGACAGTATCGCCCTTGTATTTGATTCCGCAATCGTTGCCTTCTTTGATTTCCACGACCTGTTCCTCGCCTTTGCGCAGAGTGTCGATCGTGCCTTTGCCGACGATATTGTCCGCGTCTTCCGCCGTCTTTCCTCTGATCACTCGCAGTCTGGCTTTGTTTTTCAATTTTCCGCTCATAATTTTACAGCCCACGATCAT
>JBAZZM010000034.1:0-9314 GCA_041658805.1 Candidatus Altimarinota bacterium
TAGAAGGATTTTATCTTGGCAATTTCGGCTTTGAGATCGGCGTCCGTGACCTTGATCCCCTCTTCCTTGATCAATTTTTGGAGAGAGAGGCGGATGCTGATGCGTTTTTCGGCTTCGGGAAGGTATTTCTTGCGCAGATCGGCCAGAGTTGTTTTGGCTTTTTCGAGATATTGTTCAAAATTCACACCGCGGTGTTCGAGATCGTGTTTGGCTTCGTCGATCATGTAGTCGAGTTCCTCCTCGACCATGCTCTGCGGCAGATCGATTTTGGTTTTCTTGAGCAGGGCTTCGATATACTCGGATTCACGTTTTGTCTTGGCTTCCTCGGTTTTTCTGGCGTGGATATCCTTTTCTATCAGCTTTTTGAGCTCGGCGACTGACTGCTTTTTGCCGGTAACCTTTTCGACAAAAGCCTCATCGAGGACGGGCTCGGCGGCTTCTTCGACCATTTTCAGCTCAACCTTAAACTTGAGTTTCTTATTCTGAAAATCCTTTTTGTGATAATCCTTTGGAAAAGTGATATCGAATTCATGTTTTTCACCCTTTTTCAGTCCCGCGAGATGATCCTCGAAACCCGGAATCAGCGAGTCAGAGCCGAGAATGACGGGATGGTTCTGGCTTTTGGTGCTCTCGACGGCCTTTTCACCGTCAAAACCTTCAAAATCCACCTCGACGCGATCCCCCTTCTTCGCGGCGCGGTCGACTTCCTTGTAAGTCGTAGAGGTCTTTTTGAGCTGGGAGATGACATCTTCGACATCCTTTTCCGTGACTTTGGCTTCATGATGAGGAACTTTTATAGAGGCGTGATCTTTGATTTCGACTTCCGGCATGACTGCGACCGTGGCGGTAAAATTCAGAGGCTCTCCTTCGCCGATCTTTATCTTTGGCTTGGAGACGACATCGAGTTTTTCCTTCATGGCGGCCTCAACATAGGCCTCGCGGATGGCCAGATCCTGCGCATGGGCGAGGATGTATTTCTTGTCAATATACTGCTCGAGGACATGAGGCGGGACGTGGCCGGGGCGAAAACCCTTGACCTTCACATCATGGGAAAGCTCTTCGGTAGCGCGTTTCAGGCACTTTTGGAGGAGCGGACCTTCGACTGTGACAGTGAGCTCAACCTCGGAGTGAGGCAGGCGTTTGAGGGTATAAGGCATGCGGAGATGTTAGCAGGGAAAATGTGGCTTGGCAATATCAGGGAAATTGGCCTTACAGACCCTTGAGTTTTGAGGCGAAATTTGCTATAATTACTGGATAAATTAAAACAAAAACAAAGGATGGCACAGCATGAGCATAAATATACGGATGAGGAGCGTTGGAAGTTTAATGACGAGCAGAACGCTGCGGTGGAGAAACTGTATTTGCACGATACCGAAGCCGTGAATCTGCCGATGGCCGTAACAGTGGGTCTGATTCGACAAAAAACGTTGAATGATATTCTGCGTGTTTTTGGGCCGGATGATCCGACCGCACAGCGACTTTTCAAAAAAGCTTTGAGGGCAAATCGTATTAAATATGGCATTAAGCCGGTGATACCAAACGCTCAAAAACGTGGCATAAAGAGGGCTGTCAAATGGGGAAAATCGAGAGCGACGATGGCGGCAGGAGATCCTGGTAGATTACAGGGGCGTGGCGAATTGCAAAGAACCGGTCGTGCTCCATGGGCGCCTAGACAAGGCAGACGTCCGGGAAGAGCAACAAATTTTAATTGGCTAAATCCAGTTCATTATTATCGCGAGGGAAGACGGGTTGTTTTTGGCTATGGAGATGAGGTAAACAATGACCGAGATATTGCCGAACGAGAACACTACAGACTTGATCTCCGAGCTTATAAAGAGACCTTTGAGCAAGTTTATGGAAGATTCATTTTTGAAGATGGAAGCGATGAACATGTTGCAGGAGGTAATGGAAAATCCGTCAATGATCTGTTTGAAGAAAGAGTAAATGAAGTTGCAAAGTCTACTATTGAACCGGACGGCAGTATAAAATTTACAGATACAATCAAGGAGCGAGCGGCTTTGCAGGCCGCCAGACGCAGATTGGCGATGATTCAGGCCGCGCAAAAAATGGGTTTTGGAATTTATTCCAGTGGAGTTTTTACGAAGACAGTAAAATTACCGAATGGTACAACCGTTCGCCATGGAATGGATGTTGATAAAATTTTGAAAGAGGCGTTGGAAAATTCTGATAAGGTCGCCTTTCCGCCAACACTTGAGGCGGCGCAGGACGTGCTGAGAGATGCGGAGAAAAAATTCAAAAAGGCAAATGAGGCAAAGGATTATTTTACGATTGGGAAAAAATGGAAGGGCTTGCCGGATCTTATTCATGTTTTGGCAGAGACAGTCACTACGGCTTTGCCAGCGAATATTCAAGCATTGATTACTGCGGAAGAGATCGAAAGAGACAGATTGCAAACCCAACTGGATGGTGTTGGTGATACCGATGAAGCCTTTGAAAGAAAGAAAGTAGCACTCGATGCACGCATAACGGATCTCGGGACAAGGCTTGGAGCGAAATTGTCAATTTTTCAGAGGTTCCTTAGTCCACTCAATAATCCTCAAAATGCTACTTTGCAAGCTGAGCTTGATACTTTACGGGAAGAGAGAGAGCGACTGGAGAATGAAGATCCTATAGAAAGAAAAAGAGCTGATCTTAGAGCAAAAATTGAGGCGTGCAAGAAGAAGATTAATGACTATAAAGTTTTTCATGTTGGTCCTGATGACAGTATTCAGAGTGCAATTTCCAGGGAAAGAGCCGAGATTGAAACGATTAAGGCAAGAATGGCGAAGACTGAAATCGAAAGCGATAGTGGTATAAAAAAGCCAGTGCCTGTACTTAGGGGAATTGATCTTGAAATGTCAACGGCAAGACTCGCCATGTTGGAGGGGAAGCTGAAAGAACATGAAGATTTGCAAGCTAGAGCAAAAAAAGTCTATGAAGGCCTTAAATTGTTTGTTGAAAACTATGAAAAGGCTGAAGACGCTGGTGTTCTTAAAAATGATCCTAAAGTTGGAGCAAAATGGAAAGCGCAACTTGAAGCTGTCAATCCGGATTCTTCTGATTTTACGCTGAAGAAACTTTACACTGTAATGAGCCTGATCCTTGAGGTTCCGGCCAATAGCCCAGAAGGCTTTAAGGATGCTTTAGCTGATAAAATCAAAACTGTTACTGACGATGATCCTCCTTTTTCTGTTATTGCTACAAGGGCCATTGCTCCAAACGTGACTGCAAAAGAACGGTTTAACAAACAAATCGACGCCCATCGCAACGCCGTCACCAAGGCCCAAAAAAAGGTTAGCATCAAGGAGCACTCCCCTTCCGACAAGCTCGATGACATGGAGATCGCACAGCGTATCATTGCGACTATCGTCAAATACCAGTATCCCGATCTGGACGCGAGGGAGCGGGCGAATCTCACAGAGCAGATTTTGCTCAATGACATTACCACTATCGAAAACTATGACAACGCGGTGGACTGGGCCAAGCGCGGGAGCGCGAAGGCCCTGAATCTGATGCCGAAACTGCGGGCCAGGGATTTTTATGGACGGGTTTGTATGTTTGGCTACGAAGTGAACGGTGCTGTTGAAACTCCATTCAAAAACATCAAAGTCGAAGACTTTAACGATCCGGAGAGGATCGTGGATATGCTGGAAGGCGGGACTATTTCCCTGAAAGACGGCTTTTATCTGCTGGCGGCTTTCAACGAATACGATCGCAAGAGCGTGAAAGGCAAGAAAGGCAAAGAGGTAAAGAAACGCTCGATGCAGGCGATCAAACTGGAAGACACACTAAAAAAATTGCTGGCGGAGGAGATGGGCGTCAAAGAAAGCCAGATGAATGATCCGGCTGTCGTGAAAGTGATCAACCGCGCGTTTGAGAAAAATCTGCGCACACTCTCTCCGACATTCGAAAAATACTCTGCGGAATTCGGTAAAAACAAAGGCAAGGTGAAGTCCAATCTGCGGGCGGAATATCGACGCAGAGAGAGAATTCTGAAAAGAAAATATCAGGCCGGAGAGATCGATTTCATGCAGTACTCGATGGATCGCAAAGACCTGCTGGCCGAGATGCGCGACAAGGGAGTTATTGGAAGAAAATATTTGGGAATTCCGAATAGTATGGCTTGGGGCGACGGCTTTGTGAATCTGGTGCTGGGGGCCACAAATCACAAATGGGTACGTGGAGGCGCATATGGCTACCTGATTCAACGTCCGGGAATTTATCTAAAAGGTGTGTACAGAGTTCCACAGGATGTTTTGTATCATACTTTGGATTTTTTCTTTGTTCCAAAGGGCAAGAAACTTCAGTTCTTTAAACCGGCGCATGTCATGGATACAACCAAAAAGGAAGTGTTGCAGATCATCGAAGACATCAAGACAGGAAAGAGACCAAAGAAAGAAGTGGAGAGACTGGAGAAGCAGCTCGCCTATCTGCAAAAACATGGCTTTAAAAAGCCGGTGAAATTGCCAAAAGGCCAGGAAGTGGACAGCGAGACATTCAAAAAAGAGCTGGTGAAACTGGGGAAAGTGATCGAAGCAAAAAAAGAGGAGGAGAAGAAGGCTGAAGAGCCAAAACCTGCGGAAGAGAAACATGAAGATAAACATTAAAAACCATGAAAAATAAAACAAAAAACAAGCAGTATCTGGTGGCGGAAGTGGCGTATGAGAATATTCTCGACGCGATGAATCTGCCGAAAGGCGACAGAGAATATCGCGCGCAGATCAAAGAGATTTTGCGAAACAAAACTGTCGAACACGCTTTCTTTGCAATCACACAAAACATGAGCGATGAGGAGGCCGATGAATTTGAGGCGTTTATGATCGAGACCTTCGATCAAGCGCCGTGGATCAGTCATGAAGACCTGCTGGTGGCTTATGCGGCGGCACAACCAAAATTACTGGAAAAAATCAGCAAGAGTTTGGATAAATTTTTCGACCGCTTTATAGCGACATTTAAAACCATCCGCCAAAATGCTTAACAAAAAGTTTCATACATATAGAAACTTTGAGGAAAAGCTTGGAGAAAAGCGGCTGGTTTGGCTTGGGGAGGCCGGGGAAAAGCTGGAAGGTGAGCCGGAGGTAGAGGCGGAAACGGTGTCGGAGGTAGAAGCGGAAGGATTGTCTCTCGACGAAGAAACGGCGGCGGCCCATACCATGTCTGTTTTGGCGCGCGAAAAATTGCGGGATGATTTTAGGGCCACGCAGACATATGAAGTGATGAATATGTTTGGCTTGGACAGATTCAAAGCCGGAGCATATGAGAAGGCTGATGAAAGTGCGCCAGGTGTAAGGCCTGTGCTGATCAGTGCGTTAAGAGATGTGGAAAAAGTGACGGGTGTGGATTGGGATCACACTACTCCGGAGAGGCTGGCGAAGATTAGAAAAGACATGATTTTGGTAGCATTGCCGGCGGAAAAGACCGATGAAACTGATTTTTACCAAGATATGTTCAACCAGCTGGCGAAAGCCGGAGATCAAGAGTATCTGCAAGGGAAAGCAGTGGAATTGCCGGGAGGTAAGGTACATATGAAATCGAAGGCGGAGAATGCTGCGCTGGATGTTTTGAAAATTACTCAAGAAGAGCTGGACGGGCTGTACCAAGGAGATGTGAAAAAGGCCTGTCTGGAAATTGCCAAAAAATTTGAGAAGGATGAGAAAAAAGCGGAAGCCAATGCGAAGTTGCTGTATGAGGAAATTTCCGCAAAACAGGACGAGATTGATGATCAGGAGGAAGAAATTTTGGGAAAAAGTGGCGATACCGCTGAAAAGAAAACGCTTGGAACAGTGACCATGTGGTACCGCGATCCGGACAAGTATCTGGAAAATATTCAAAAAATTGACCCGGATTTTGTGAAGGCGTGGTTGCACTATGAAGGTCTGCGCAATGTGGTGCGGGGTCAGAGACTGGCCGCGCAGTTGACCAAGGAGCGGGCTGAAAATGAACAGGCCGGTCTGACGACTTGGGACGCGGTCGGGAAAGTGACCGGAAAGATCTCCAAGGATTTCGCCAAGGGCTGGAGAGACAGGGATTATAAGCTGATGGGAGCAAACGCTGTGGCGGCCATCGCGATTCTCTGGGGCGCGAGATGGGCGTGGAAGACGACCAAATTCTTTAAGCCGCTTTTTCTGGGATATGCGGGTCTGACGGCAGTGAATTTTATAGCCAACAAACAGCTGGGCGTGGATATCTGGAAAAAAATGGGGCTAAAGGACGAACAGGCCGAGATCAAAGGCACGCCGATGGAGCCGATCCTGCGACTGGCGCCGGAGATGAAAAAGGTTGACGGGAAGACTTTGCTGGCGGCTACGCAGATTCATATCGGTGGTTTGCATGAGGCTTATGAGGAGGCTGTTAAAGACGGGACGACTTTTATTCCTCCGGAAAAATTTCCGATGCAGTTTCCGGATTTTGCGAGACCCGGCGCGAGCGGCAAGCGTTTCAAAAATGATGAGAGATATGAACAGACAGGTAAGGATTTGTTCCTTATTATGCAGGGGCTGATCCATGCTTATCAAAAAGTGAATAACTCGGAAAAGGCCGTGGATTTTGCCACACTGATGTATCAGGATAAGCAGCTTAGCGATTCGCTGATTTTGGATTTCGCCGCGGACATGCTGGACAAAGAGGCGCCGCAGGATGTTCAGGGACGGGCCGACAAGCTCCTGAATATGTTCAAGGAGTCCAGCCAAGGGGCGCTGACGAGACAGCTACTGGCGGGCGGATTCACAAAAGAGGAATTTACTTTGTCCGGCGAAGACAGCTGGTTTGGGAGGATATTGGGAACGAAAAGCTTAAATGAGCTTGGCAACCGGATTCAATCGGACGTGGAACCGACGATCGGCATTACCATCATGGGTCTGCCATTTATAGTGCGTGAGGACAAAGTTCAAAAAAGATTCTTTATCTTTGATATGCGTAGTTATGAGCCGCAGGGCACGAGCAGTCTTAGTGACAACGTGGCGTCGATTCCATTTGAAGGTCAGGAAGCGGTGAGGAATGTGGAGATACAAGGGCTGAAGACGAAAATCGCGGAAAGGGCCGAGGGATTGCTGGAGCCGGCACTGAAAAAATTGGACAGTGAGATGGATTATTTTGAATTAAAAGATACGAATGGAAAACTTGCCGAATATAAAGACGGGCAGTGGAAGGTAAAATACCAATTGATGGGAGAAAGCGGAGCCGGAATCGAGGGTGAAGCTGTGGTCGTGATCAAGCCGCCATTCCAAGTGGGAGCATTGCTGGATACGCAGACCGGAGTGGACCTTAAAACTGTTGATGAAGACGCAAGAGAGGCTTATAAGGAGGAGTTGAAATGTCGTAATACGTTGGACGGTTTGGCAAAAGAATTTGGTCTGGCAAAGATCGATCTGATGCCGGTGAGCGATGTTTATGTGCTGAAATTTTTGACATTGAGAAAAAAATCAATCAACTGGAGCGCCGGACATGATTTTGAAGACATCACAAAGGAGGCGACTAAGCTCGAGGATGACACATTCTTTAAATCTATTAAAGCCGGTGTTTCCCAAAATGGCAGCTTGTATGAAGCGTTAAATACGATTCGCAAGGATGACAAGGCATTATTTGATCGTATGAAGGGAGAAATGATCATGATCGGCAGTCAGGATTTCTTTCAGGCATTCACCAAGACCGAGGGTGTGATGGGATACAAGAGAGTCGGGGTATTCAACGGACAAAGGACCGTTGTCATAGATTATAACGAAAGAGCAAGCAAGATAGTGGAAAAACTGCGAGAATATTTCGCTGAAAAAGATAAAAAATAACCATGTCTATTCCTACCGCAAAAAATCCGGGTGATGGTCGCGTGGAGATGCCTTCTGATAGCGGGATTGATTTTGCGAAAGCGGAAAAATCGCTTGCGGAGAGCGATGCGAAACGGGGCAGGCTAAAGGGAAGTGTGGATACCGGCGCGGAAAAACGCGTGGAGAGAATGGTTGGTGATCCCCTGCTGAAAGCAAAGATTGCGGCGGCGCATGAGTTGATGGAGTATTTCAAAAAGAATCCGAAGATGAAGATTGAGGATTTGAAGGCGGCAGATTTCGTGAAAGATCGCGAGCTTCTGCGAGCGATTGAAAAAAATCCGGCGATTTGGAAAGAACTGCTGGATCAGGCCGGAGTCGGGCACAATATCCGCGCGGTGGTTTCGAATCCTGGTTTCGATTTGAAAGACGAAAAGACCTGGGAACCGAAAGGCGTTTACGAACATACGAAAGACGGATTCAAAAATGCCGGCGCGTATGTGTCGAAAATGGTCAAGGAACATCCCGTGGCGGTGGCCGGACTGATGCTGGCCGGAGCTTCGATATTGCTTTATTTAAAGAGGGATGTGGTCAAAGGCTGGCTGAAAAGTCTGGGCGGAAAGTTGAGCGCGTTATTGGGATTTTCTTTTTTGGGTGCGCTGAATCCATTTAGGCTTATTTCACCTGAAGCCGCCAAGGACGCGAAAGAGTTTTTGGACAAGGTCGGACACGACGTTGGAAGCCGTGAAGGCGAGATCAAAGCGAGCAAGGAGGCCTTGAAACTGGCCAGAGAAAAAGGAATTAGTGATCCCAAGCTTTTGGCCAAACTGGGGTCATTGGAAAAAGCTTTTGGAGCAGCCACTTCCATTGCAATTTTGTATCATCTTCATTTTTCCAAAGACAAAAAAAAGGCCTTGGTGGAGACCGCCGCAGGACTGGCTTCGGCGACGGCCGGATTAAAAATCGCGGATTTGGTCGGCAAAAACTTGTCCCCAAAGGCACGTATGATTGTAGATTTGATTGGCGGAATTGGCGGCGCGATGGGCTTTGCGGAACCTCTAAGTGACCTTATTGAGAAGCATTTAAAGTTTGCCGGATCAGAGCAACTTGGAGTTGAACTTTCACAGGTTTTTGAAAAAGCCGGCGTGAGGTCGCTTGGCAAAATGGCGTTAAAGGCTGTTCCAAAGGCAATGGAAAAACAGGCCGTGAGAGGAGCTGTGGAATCGATGAGCGGTGTGATGGCAAAGAAAATAGAGGCAAGCGTTTTCAGGAAATTGGGAAAATTTATCGGGAAGGAATTTTTTGAGAAACTGGCGCTGAAGACAGGCGCAAAGGCCGCGGTGACGGCGAGCATTACTCCTGCTGATTTCTCTCCTGCCGCCCCAATTGTCTTTTTGATTCAGCTCGGCATGGCGGCTTGGATGGCAAAGGATGGATATGAATTATATGTCGTAATAAACAAGTCTCTTGGCGTTCACAAGATGTTGAAGGCACGAAATGAAAAGGCAATTTCTGAAATAAAATTTTTGGATGAGCCCAGTGAAAAGGCTTTCAGTG
>JBAZZM010000035.1:0-8804 GCA_041658805.1 Candidatus Altimarinota bacterium
GGGGTTTTTGGAAAAGGATGATACTCCGAGAGGAATCAAGTTATTGGGGAGCGTGCGGGCGAGGATGGATGCGGCGGCGGAAACGGTGTCGTTGCCGATTTTAGGTGCGATTCCTGCCGGCGGACCGGTCTTGACGGAAGAATACGTGGAGGGCTGGATGAGCGTGGACAAAGGTGTAGCCAAAAAAGCAGATGGATATTTTTTATTGAGAGTGAGAGGCAACAGCATGATCGACGCCGGAATTTTTGATGGCGATTTGGTGGTAGTGAACAATAAAAAAGAGGCAAGAGACGGAGATATTGTTGTGGCTTTGGTAGACAGTGAAAATACTTTAAAACGATTATTGAAAAAGGATGGCAAGGCCTATTTAAAGGCGGAAAATTCCGCATATAAGGATATTCATCCGGCAAGTGAGCTGATGACGCAGGGCGTGGTAACAACTTTAATAAGACAATACTAACAATATTTTATATGTTTTTAACAATCACGATTGATACAGCAAAAAAGGAGAATTTGATGAAGCTCAAAAAAATGAGATTTGAGCCGACAAAGGGCTGGAGGACAAAAGGGCTTAGGGTGCGCGGACAAAAAGGGTTTTTTGAAAGAGTGAAGTTGTGGCGAAAGCTGAAAAGACCGATGACCTATTATACTGTGGAAAAACAGGCGGCAATGTTTTAAAAGCTTACAATCTTTACGGAGAGGGCGCTTTGCGCTATGGTGCGGACTGAAAAATCGGCCATCATAGCTCAATGGTAGAGCAATGCTTTCGTAAAGCAGAGGTTCCGGGTTCAAGTCCCGGTGATGGCTCCAGGTGTTTTGCGAGCAGAGTTTTCCCGTCAAGGCGGGATGATGGCTCCAGATAGAACTTGAAGTACAAAATTGTTTTTGTTTTGTTGGGCGTGGGGATAGATGTCTGTTTCTACGATTTGTAAAATGGTAAAAAAATTTTACTTTTTGTCTATTTTACGGTTCGTGAAAAAGACATTGGCAGCCACTTCCTAAAAAAGTTTTGAATTATGCTTAAATTTTTGGCAAGTTGGAAAATGGCTTCGAGTTCATAAAATTGCTGTTGGTTGGAGAGGTATTATGGATGAACTGTATGGAAAATCCTCGAGATCAGGATAATGAGGCGAGGTATTTACTTGTCTAAGCCGACGACCTCGCGAAGCCTTTGCCAAAATGATGTTTTTGTTTCTTCTGTGCCATCGTTTGCACCACCAACTATGATGCCTCTTCTCTCGGGAGGAGGAGTTACGGGAGTTTCTTCAGTTGAGACTCTCGATGTAGGTATGTCTCCATTGGTATTTTCCCGATCTCCATTGGCTGATCCATTTCCGCCTGGATGCTCTGTTGGAACTCCTAGTCCTCCCATAAAAGTTGTGTTAAATTTCGCCTCTCGTTATACTCCAAGCACAAAAAATGTAAAGGATGAAAATGGAATTGGTCAAAATAGTTGTGTTTGTGCCGGTGGCGGAAGCGGGGAAAGTGCGGGAGGCGTTGGCGGCTTCTGGAGCGGGAAAGATGGGGAATTATGAGGCCTGCAGTTTTTCGACGAAAGGGGTGGGGAGATTTCGACCGCTGGCTGGGGCGAAGCCGTTTGTGGGAGAGATTGGGAAAGCTGAAGAGGTGGAGGAGGAAAGGATTGAGACGATTTGTGAAAAAGACAAACTGGAGGGTGTTTTGGCGGCGGTGAGAGCTGTGCATCCGTATGAGGAACCGGCGATTGATATTTATCCCCTGCTGAATTAGAATAGGCTTCCGGGCTTTTAATTTTTGGGCTATGTCGCAGCTGACGCCGATGATGGCGCAATACAGACAGATAAAGGAGAAGCATCAAGACTGTATTCTGATGTATCGGCTTGGCGATTTTTATGAAATGTTTTTTGAAGACGCGCTGGAGGCGTCGAAGATTTTGCATATAGCGCTGACCGGCAGAGGGAAAGGAGATGGGAAAGCTCCAATGTGCGGAGTGCCTTTTCACGCTGTGAACCAGTATCTGACCAAGCTGACAAAGGCCGGAAAGAAGGTGGCGATCTGTGATCAGATGACGGCGCCGGACGGCAAAGGGATTGTGCAAAGAGAGGTTGTACGGATTGTGACACCGGGGACAACTTTTGATGAAAATATTTTGGAAAGAAAGGCAAATAATTATGTGGCCGCGGTGGTTTTCGAAAAAGGCAAATTTGCGCTGGCGTTTAGTGACGTGACGACCGGGGAATTTCGTGTGACGGAGCTTTGTGAGGCGAAAGATTTGGAATCGGAAATGATGCGAATCAGACCGGCCGAGTGTATTTACAATGAAGGTGATGAAAATTTGAAAAAATTTTTGGGAAGATTTGAAGATTTAATTTGTTTTCCGCACCAATATTTTGGTGAGCCGGAGAATGAGTTGAAGAAAAATTTTCAAATTCAATCATTGGCTGTTTTTGGCTTGGAAAAGCACGAAATGGCTGTGTCGGCTGCGGCGATGCTGATGAATTATCTGAAAGAAACCCAAAGAGCCGAGCTGAAACATATTCAAAAAATTCTTTTTTATAAAATATCGGAATTTATGCCGTTGGACGAAGCGTGTATTCGTAATCTGGAACTTTTTTTCACGAATCGGGACGGAAAAACGGAGGGCAGTTTGATCGGAGTGCTTGACCAAACGATGACGCCGATGGGCGGAAGGATGATGCGAAGCTGGCTGATGCACCCTTTGCTGACGAAAGAGAAGATCGAGGATCGATTAAACCGGATTGAGGTTTTCGTGAATGATTCAAAAATGCTTCGTGAGGCGAGAGATGTCTTGAAAGACATTTATGATATCGAGAGACTTGTGAGCAGGCTGTCACTGGGGAGTGGAAATGCGAGAGACCTGAACGCGCTGAAGGAATCGCTGAAGTCGATTCCGCGATTACGTGAGATTGTTGGGGAAAGAGAGGGGTTGAATCCATTGCCGGAATTGGCTGAAAAAATTGAAAGCGCGATAGTGGATGAGGCACCGATCAGCGTGCGGGATGGCGGGATGATTCGCGACGGATTTAATTCAGAGATTGATGAATTGCGAAAAATCTCTGTGGCTGGAAAAACATTTTTAAAGGATTTACAGGAAAGAGAGGTAAAGAGGAGTGGAATAAATTCTTTGAAGGTGCGCTTCAATAAAGTGTTTGGATATTACATTGAAATCAGCAAAGTGAATCTGGCAAACGTGCCGGCGGATTATATTCGCAAACAGACACTGGTGAACGCCGAGCGATTTATAACGCCGGAGTTGAAAGAATATGAGGAAAAAGTTTTGACCGCGGAGGAACGGATCAAAGAATTGGAATATGAACTTTTTTATCAGGTGCGGATGGAAGTGGTGAAGGAAATCGTGAATTTGCAAAAGCTGGCTGGAGCGGTGGCGACGCTTGATACGCTGACCAACCTGGCTTTCGTGGCAGGCAATAATCGCTATTGCAAGCCAAAAATCGTAGAGAGCGGGGAGATAGGAATCAGTGGAGGGAGACATCCCGTCGTGGAACAAATGAGTCTGCAAAAAAACTTTGTGCCGAATGATTGTGTTTTGAATAAAGACGAGAAATTTCAGCTGATCACAGGACCTAACATGGGAGGAAAATCCACATATCTGCGTCAGGTGGCGTTGATTGTTTTGATGGCCCAGATCGGCAGTTATGTGCCGGCTGAAAGCGCGATAATCGGAGTCGTGGATCGCATTTTTACGAGGGTTGGAGCAAGTGACAATCTGGTGCGCGGAGAGAGCACTTTTATGGTGGAAATGCATGAGGCGAGCTATATTTTGAATAACGCGACGGAAAAAAGTTTGATTATTTTGGACGAAATCGGACGCGGGACTTCGACATACGATGGAGTGAGTATCGCTTGGGCGATTATGGAATTTATTCACGATCAGATCGGAGCGAAAACTTTGTTTGCGACCCATTATCATGAGCTGATTGAGCTGGCTGACAGGCTGGATAGAGCGGTGAATTTGAGTGTGGCCGTGAGAGAAAATGAAAATGAGGGCGTGGTGTTTTTGTATAAAGTTGTGAATGGCGGCGTGGATAAAAGTTATGGGATTGAAGTGGCGAAACTGGCCGGACTGCCAGTGGAAGTGGTGAGCAGGGCGCGCGGAGTTTTGGAGGAACTGGAGAGCAAGCATATTCAAAAATCACGCGTGAGCAAAGATCAGATACCGATGTTTGAAACAGATGGCGCACGGAAACATGCCGGGCTGATCAATGAATTAAAAGGCATGGATGTGAATAAAATGACCCCGATGGAGGCGATTCGCAGACTGGATGAAATAAAGAAAAAATTATGAGCATTATAAAAATTTTGCCGGAAAATTTGGTGAATCAGATTGCCGCCGGAGAAGTCGTGGAAAGGCCGGCGAGCGTGGTAAAAGAACTGGTTGAAAACAGTATTGATGCCGGAGCGGATGACATCGTGGTTGAGATAAAGAACGCCGGCCGCACTTTGATTAGGGTCAAGGATAATGGCGGTGGAATGAGCCATGAAGACGCGGAACTGGCTCTGCAAAGGCATACCACGAGTAAGATTTCGGACGAAAAAGATCTTTGGAATATTCGGACGATGGGTTTTCGCGGCGAGGCGCTGGCGAGTATATCGTCCGTTTCCCAAATGACTTTGCGCAGCAAATGCGAGGAAGATCTGTCAGGAGTGGAGATCAGCTGCTATGGAGGAGAATTAAAAACAATTACCGAAACCGGTATGAGCACGGGCACGCAGATTGATGTGAGGAGCCTGTTTTTTAACACTCCGGTGCGCCAAAAATATTTAAAAAAAGATTCCACGGAGATCGGACATGTCAGCAATGTGCTGAATACCATCGCGCTGGCTCATCCGGAAATTTCTTTCCGCTTCATCCACAATGAAAAAATTATTTTTGATTTGGCAAAGGTGAATGATCAGTTTTCGCGAATAGCGGATATCTTTGGAATGGCGACCGCGGAAGCGATGTTGCCGGTGTTTTTTGGCGGCAGCAACCTGCAAATTGATGGTTTTGTCGGCAAGCCGGTGATCTCCAGAAGCACCAATCAGCATCAGTATTTTTTTGTAAACAAGAGACCGGTGCAAAACTTTTTATTGGCAAACACTGTCAAACAGGCCTTTCACTCGATGTTGATGGAAGATCGAAAACCGGTGTTTATAATCAATATCACGATTGATCCGGCGCTGATTGACGTGAATGTGCACCCGAGGAAAGTGGAGATACGTTTTGAAGATCAGCAGAGCATCATTCAAACTATTTATGGCGTGGTTAAAACCGCTTTGGAAAAAAATGTACTTATACCAAAAGGTTTTACCGAATCGCGACGATATATGTCGGATGCTTTTCCGAAGAACGAGAAAATTATCAGGACCGAAAAGCCGGTGGAAAACGCCTTGGAATTTTCCAAAAAGTTTTTTGAGGAAAGAGAGTCTGGCATGATCAGAGCAAACGCTTTTGAAGAGGCGAAAGCGATCCAAAATATCTTTCAGGTGGCTAATTCATATATCGTTCATCAAAGTGATGACGGCGTGATTTTGATAGATCAACATGCGGCACATGAGCGCGTCCGCTATGAACAACTGATGGACCAATTTGAAAATGGCGAGAAATCGATTCAACCTCTACTGGTCCCTTTTCAGATGGAGCTTACTACGCAGGAATTTGGGATTATCAGTGAAAATATGGATGTTTTTAAGGGGCTTGGATTTGAAATCGAGCCATTTGGCGGACACACTTTTGTGATCTCCGCCCTGCCTTCGTTTTTATCCGGTGAAGATCCGGATAGTGTGGTAAAAGGTGTTTTGGATGACGTGATCAATCAAAAGAATCCTTCCAAAGTGCAGGGGCGAATGGAGGCGATTATCAATTACATGGCCTGCCGTTCAGCAATTAAATTTGGCCAAAGACTGGGCGCGGAAGAGATGCAGTCTTTGATACGTCAGTTGGATGCTTTAAAGAGACCCTACACGTGTCCGCACGGCCGCCCGACGATGATCAGCTTGAGCCTGAATGAACTGCACAAAATGTTTGGTCGAAAATAATTTATTTACTGAAAATCACAGAGAAATAGCGATCGTAAACGAGGTTTGTGGCGTATGTCAGACTATCGTCCTGGTTTAGTCTTGTCTCGCTTGGATAACTGTCCAGCGTATTTATTCCTTCGGCTGTTGAAATCGTTTTGGTAAAGACGCTGCCGACACTACCCGGCTGTTTCTGAACGATCAGTTTATATTCATCGACCGGACTAAATTTTAGAGTGAATGGGAGTTGATATTTGACTGTCACCTCTTTGCTCTCGCCGGCCCTGATTTCCATGCGTGTGAAGAAATATGTTTTTTTCAAATCGTTATCGTATTTTGTTTCGATTTTCTCATCTGAAGAACCAAGGAAAATACTGCCATCAGGCACATAGATGCGCATCAGGGTTTCATTGCGGCCGCGACCAAGGATATCGATGACCTGATCGGGCATGGAGTCGAAACCGTATTTGTTTAGAATTTTTTTCCACTGATAATAGATATCGTCCGTCCAAAGATGGCTGCGTTTTATGGTCACTGTGTCAACCAATTCACCGCTTTCCCCTACCGTTGTGTCATGACGAATCTCCTCGCGCACAAACTGATCCGACTTTGTGCCACCGATAGAAATATCCGTCACGGTCAGATAATCCTCCCGATCGGCATTTTCGTGGATGCGCCCGCTGACGCCGATAGAATCAAAAAGATTTTCCGCGTCTTCGTCAGCCGACCAAAGCATGATGTGTTTTTGTTCGACGGCACGATAAAGTTTGCTGCCGATTTTGCCGATATTTTCCTCTTTCATGATTTGCTGAATAAAAGCCGGGATAAAAACTTTTAAAATATGTTTTGGATCTTCGGCTCCCCAGATTTTTGATTCGATGATAAAGCTCAAGAGGAGATTGTAATTTTCAGAATCGAGAAGTCCGAAGTTGCCGACCTGCACGGGACCACTGATTTCCAGCAAGTCTTTGAGCAAACCTTGATTGATGGCAATGACAGTATCTACTCCCGGACCTCCTTCTTTTTGCAAAAACCAACGAGCTTTGGCCGCTGAAACCGGAAAGTCCGGAGAATAATTACTGTCGCGGAAACGCCAATTTTGGGTGAGGGCTTTCATCTCGTCCGGCGGTTCAATCACGCCGCCATAAGCGCCATCAAGATCATAGACGTCGTTGACTGATAAATTTTCGATATATCCCTCATTCAGATCGAGGAGAGCATAGCTACCGATAAAGCCACCGGTGGGCCGGATTTCATTGTTATTTTGAAGTAGGATCAGGTAACGGTGCGGATAGCGGTCACCCAAGAGTTTGAGAAGGGCGGGAAAATACTTGGAAATATTTTGGAGAGTTGCGCTGACTTTTTGGACCTCGGATTTGGCCAGTTTTACGCGCAGAGCAATATCCGATGGCAAAGTGTTTTCATCCACAGAAAAAAGCTCTTTTTCGGTGAGCGCGATTTGTTCAATGGCCAAATTTACTTTATCCAAACCGTTTTTGAGAGTATCCGTTAGAGACGGCTGGTCGGCGTTTGGCTGGCGATTTTTGGAAACGAAATAGATCGGAATTTTATTAAATTCTTCCAAGGCGTCGGTAAAATATTCACCGGCGGAAGCAAAAGATTTGCCACCGTTTAAGAGAGCGTTTACAGCGTGTCCCAGCCCTTGTTCATGTGAATAAAAAGTCCTATCCGTATCGATAAACCAAAGATTTTTCTGGGCCTCGGAAAAATTTTCCAGAGCCTGGTTAAAGGCCTCGCCGGCTTCCTGGAATTGGATTTTGGTGGCACTCTCTCCCCCGCTTATCAGATATGAATATCCCTCGTATGCCTGCGCGGAGATTTTATCTTGAAGGGTTTTGGTAGTGAAATAAACATTGATCGAATTAATAATCAGTAAAATCAGAAAACCAACCAATCCGATACGAATCAGATTGCCGAGAAATTTGGGAGGAGTGAATTTCTTGCCATGCAAATAAAGAAAATTGACCGGCTCTGTACCGTATAAATCTTTGACTTCGTTAATCGGAGTTTGCCGCTTTGAAATGGCGTTTTTTTTCTGTTTGATACGATCGGAATCTTTGTTCTTTTGATCGTTATTGCGCAAATCCAGTTTTCGATTTTTGTTTCCGGGCCGGATGTCGGAAAAGCGGGGCATATTTATTTGATATGCAAATAATCGATGGAATGGATGCCGTTGACCGAATAATTTCTGCCTGAACTCAGGCTATCGATAATATTGAAAGCTTCCGGATATGATTGATTTTTAAATAAAATCGGCAAAAGTCCTCCAACGTTGAAGTAGCTGATTTCGTCGGAATTTTTCAAAACCGGATCGATATTGTAAGCAAAATACTGTGAGGATTTTATGCTTTTCTTTTGAGCGGAGACGATGTCGAGACTGTTTTTGACGCCCTGCACGTGGTTGGCTATGACAGCGATATCGTCGATAACAGTATAATAAATTCCCCATCCCTGATTGCCTATTTTTAGTTCGTAGATGGTGTGACCGTTATAATCCGATTCGTTCTTCACGATCTGTTCCGGATTGGCGACGATTTCCTTTGTGACGGTGCCGTCCGGCAATTTGTGTTCAACAACTTTGGGCTCAAAAAACCCGCCGATCTGAACGAAATTGTTGGCGATTTCCTGAATTTTGAGGGCATCGTTTTTTGGGTCATTCAGCTCGATTAAGACCTTATAAAAGGCATTCCCCTCATCGGATTCGATGGCGAAGGCAAATTCATTTTGAAATAAACCAAGCATGTCTTTTTTCAAATCAACGTTCG
>JBAZZM010000036.1:0-8768 GCA_041658805.1 Candidatus Altimarinota bacterium
CCCGCCCGAGCAACCGCCGGCCCCGCCCGAGCAACCGCCGGTCCCGCCCGAGCAGCCGCCGGTCCCGCCCGAGCAACCACCGGCCACGCCCGAGCAACCGCCGGCCCCATTCGCCATGGGATGGGGGGAGCCGAAGCGCTCCAGCTTCAACTGGAAGTCGCTCTGGTGGCTTGCCGCCATCGTGGTCGCCGCGCTCGTGGTGTCGGTGTCCATCAGGTCCTGTGGGAAATCCAAGCCGGATTCCACGGCTCCAACCGCCACGATCGTTGCCGACTGCAACTACTCCTTCTACACCTTGGAGGAAGGTGGCAAGGACATCGCTCGCCGCGCCAACGGTCTCATGGGTCAGGGCTGCAAGGCCCTGAATCTCAATGGTTTCGACCCGAAGACCGCGTGCGAATACGGCGCGGATCACATCATGCGTTGCAAACTGCCGCCGCAGGGGACGTTGGTCATCGACTTCAACGCCAACGTCCAGTGGAAGGACTACGGGAGTGAGCAATTCCTCCCCGTGGCGGTCATCGCGACCGCCAAGAAGTAACCCCAGAAGAGAATCGAAAAAGGCGAGGAATGAAAGTTCCTCGCCTTTTCAACATTCTTTTTAATTATTATTTTTTATCGGCATCTGGAAATTCCGGAGCACTGCCATCTGGCATTTCTGGAGCAGTCGCGTCTGGAGCATCACCAGCAGCAGAAGTATCTGGACTGGTAGCGTCTGGGAATTCCGGCGAGGTGGCATCTGGCCATTCTGGCGCAGTTGCATCGGGAAAGTCTGGTGCAGGAGGCACAACCGCTCCTCCCTTATTAATCACAATCACAACCTCATTCCCATCCTTTCTAAACCCAACCTCATCTCCTGGCAAAATCACATTCGCTTCACTCAACTTCCCTTTCTCTTCCACATCATTTTCGGCAGCATCTTTGAATTTATACTCAACCTTCGTCTTCCAATTTATTTTCAGCGGCTTCCCCGCTTTCTTGTATGCCTTATCAAACGCAAAAGCCACAGCGGCCAAAGTATCACCATCTTTAACCTTATGTTTTTCAGCAGTAATATCCGTGCCAATCACACCCTGGCTCAAACTGTCACGCAGTTTATTTTGCTCCGCCGGCGACCATCTACCTTTTTCCGGAATGGCCGGGACTTGTGAAGGTAATCTTTCAGCCATACATCTTTTTGTTATTTTTTGTTTTTACCGCAATATCATACCACATTTTACCAAATTTTCCAAGTTCACGTTCCCACCCAAGCTTCCCCTTGCCTTCTTCCACCTAAGAATATATAATAGAAGTAAGCATTTCTCTTACTTCCATCAAACATTCTTATGAAACGCCCGCTCGTAAAATTATACGCCTCCCCCAAAACCGTTTTGACTGGTGGCGATCTGGCCATCCTCTGGAACGAGACCAATCCCAACAATCTGAAGACAAAGATTTCTTACTACACAAAACATGGTCCGCTCATTCGCCTGCTTCGCGGCGTTTTCGCCAAAGACAAAAACTATGATTTGAAGGAACTCGCGACAGGCATTTACCGCCCCTCATATATCAGCTTTGAAACCGTGCTTCGCGGGGCCGGCATTATTTTCCAGCACTACGATACGATCTTTGTCGCCGGTCCTTGGACAAAAACATTCGTCGTGGACAACCACAAAATCACTTTCCGCAGACTGAAACCCGCCATCCTTTACAATCCGGCCGGAATCGAAAATAGAGGAAGCTATGCCATCGCCACGCCGGAGCGCGCTTTTCTGGACATGCTCTATCTGTTTCCCGACTATTATTTTGACAATTTAAATTCGCTAGACTGGAACAAATGTTTTGAATTGGCCCGAATCTATGATAACAAACAGTTGATTATTCGACTCCATAAATATCACAAAAAACATGCTCAATAAGGAACAACACCAGCTCATCATGGGGCGCATCCTCAAGGACATCTATTCCGATGTTTCAATTGCTTCGCTACTCGGTTTTAAAGGAGGCACTTGCGCATATTTCTTCTACGGTCTTCCACGTTTTTCGGTGGATCTGGATTTCGACCTGCTTTCCACTGATAGCGAAAAGAAAAAAATCATTTTCGAAAAGATTTTAAATATTCTCAAAAAATACGGAACGGTCAAAAACCCTTATATAAAACGTAGCACCATTATCGCTGTGCTGTCCTACGGCGACGCCGATCACAATATCAAGGTGGAGATCAGCACTCGCGTGACTCCCGTCGATCTCAAAAATCATTACGAGCTCAAGGAATATCTTGGTATTTCCATGATGGTCGCCAAAAAGGATTATCTCTTTGGAAGTAAATTGTCAGCGCTTACGCTTAGAAGTAGTGTCGCCATGCGCGATATCTATGATCTTTATTTTTTTGCGCTGCACGATTGGGATCTCAACGGGGATGTGGTCAAAACCTTGACCGGCAAGCCCTTAAAGGAGCATCTCTCCGATTGCCTCAAGGTCATCGAAAAAGTAAAGGATAACCGTATTTTGGACGGTCTCGGCGAATTGCTTGATGAAAAGGAAAAAGAATGGGTACGAAACAATCTGAAAAAAGAGACAATCTTTGCACTCAAAAATTATATTTCAGTTTTAAAATAAAATGCCAATCCCTCTTCTCGTCATCCTCGGTCCCACAGCCTCCGGCAAAACGGCGCTCTCTCTCAAACTCGCCCACGAGCGCGACGGCGAGATCATCTCCGCCGATTCCCGCCAGTTGTATAAAGGTATGGAAGTTTCCACCGACACTTTGCCATGGGACAAGCAGGAGGGAATTCCTCACCATCTCCTAGGCATCACTACGCCGGATAAGCCTCTCACACTAGCCGAATATAAGGATTTGGCTACCCAAAAAATTGCCGAAATTCATTCCAGAAACAAACTCCCAATCCTCGTCGGCGGCACCGGTTTGTATATCAGCGCCATCACCGAAGGTTACGATGTTCCCCGCATTCCACCCGATCCCAAACTTCGCGCCAAACTCGAAAAGCACACCCCCGCTTACTTATACAAGAAGCTCCAAAAACTCGACCCCGACACCGCCAAAAAAATCCATCCAAATAATCTCCGCTATGTCATCCGCGCTCTCGAGATAAACCTCTCCGGCCACGGCCGCAAGGCCGATACAAAACAGCCCTCTACCTATGAAGTCGAAATGATCAGTATAAAATGGCCCCGCGAAAAACTCTACGAACGCATCAATCATCGTGTCGACCAGCAGATCGAAAACGGTCTGGTGCAGGAAGTCAAAACTCTCCTCGCCAAGGGCTACGACGAAAATCTGCCAGCCATGTCCTCCATCGGCGTCAAGGAAATTATCCCTTATCTTAAAGGAAATTTGAATCTCAAGGATTGCGTCGAAACTCTCAAAAAAAACACCCGCAACTACGCCAAAAGGCAAATGACTTGGTTCAGGAGATATGATAATGTCACAGCGAGCGAAGCGAAGCTGCTTAAAATTACCATAATCAAATGTCGATAAAAATGAAGCGTTCCAAGACCAAGAAAACTTTCTCCGACCTCACCCGCCTCGCCGCCAAACTCCGCAGCCCCACCGGCTGTCCATGGGACCGCAAACAGACCGTCAAAAGCATGCTCGAGCATCTAAAGGAGGAGGCCGACGAAGTCTGCGACGCGATCGATAAAGGGGATCACCCCAATCTTCAGGAGGAACTCGGCGATTTATTGTTTCAGATCGTGATGATCGCCCAGATTGCCAAGGAGAAAAAACTTTTTGATATCAGTAATGTCACGGACGGCATTGCACAAAAAATCGTCTGCCGTCATACTTGGGTCTTTGGAAAGGAAAAAGCCAAAACGCCGGAGGAAGCGGTGAAAATGTGGAATTTGAATAAGGCCAAGGAAAAAGTCAGGCCTTCCTAGGAAGGCGGAAAAATTCCTGCACGTGCAGGAATTCGCAGATCGAAACGGCTTATCCAAGCCAAAAAACAAGCCAAAAAGTCTGCCCGGGCAAAGCTCCCGCGCGTCCCGCCCCGGCGGCGGCCTTGGCGGCGGGCAAAGCTCCCGTCGGGGTCTCTTTTTTCTCTCACTGTCGGAATATACAGCAAAAAAACAGCAAAACGGACACGGTGCGATGACCAACATTTCCTCCTCGTCCACTTTCCGACTTTTTGATATAGTGTGTCCATCTCGTGACGGATTCTGGCGGCCGAGGGCACTCACTATTCTAATAAATTACTCACATGTCGGTTCTCGGAAAGAAATGGGTTGTCCTAAGCTCTGCCGTGGACACTCCGGCTCTGCAAAAAATTCTCGAAACACGCGCTCATCGCGGACTCAATGCTTTGAGCGAACTCCATGATCCTTTTTTGTTTCGTGATATGGAAAGGGCTGTTTCCCGCATCCAAAAGGCTATAACTGAAGGCCAGCCTATTTTAATTTTCGGCGATTACGATGTGGACGGCATCAGCGGCACAGCGATCCTCGTGCAGGCCCTCCGCCATCTCAACGCAAAAGTTTCCTACCAACTCCCCGATCGCGTCCACGACGGCTATGGTCTCTCCGAAAAATTTATTGATCAGTTCGCTTCCGATGGAATCAAACTTTTAATCACTGTCGATTGTGGAATTTCCTGCGCCACACAAATTGAAAAAGCCAAAAAACTCGGTCTCGACGTGATCATCACCGACCATCACGCCATTCCCGAAATTTTTCCAAAACAGGCCTACGCCATTCTCCATCCAAAGGAAAAAGATTCCGGCTACCCTTTCGCCGAACTCACAGGCTCCGCTGTCGCTTTCAAACTCGCCCAGGCTCTTCTCAATGATGAAGAAATTTCCACTGGATTGATCGATCTCGCCGCCCTCGGCGTTGTTGCCGATCTTGGCCCGCTGATCGGCGAAAATCGCCTTATCGTCAAAAGGGGACTGGCATCTCTCGCCGCCACGAAGTGGCCGGGTCTGCGCCAGATTATCAAAAGCGCCGGTATCAGCCCCGAAAAAGAAATAGACACCTATGACATCGGTTTCAAACTCGCACCGCGTATAAATGCCGCAGGTCGTATCGGTCACGCGCATAGCGCGCTCTCCCTCCTTCTCGAAGAGGACGAAGCCACTATTTTGCGTCTCGCCGGCGAACTCGAAGAATTGAATGGAGCCCGTCAGGACATGACATACGTGGCTTTGAGCGAAGCTGAAAAAATCTTTTCCGAAAAGGAATTGCCATATATTTTGATAGCCGAAAATACCAACTGGCATGTCGGCGTACTCGGCCTCATCGCCGGCCGTCTGGTCGAACGCTTTGCCCGTCCGGCCATTATTTTACAGGATTTGGGGGATACACTTGTGGCTTCCGCCCGCAGTCCCGAGGTTTTTCATATAACAGAGGCTCTGGCCGAATTTTCCCATCATCTCATCACTTTTGGTGGCCATGCCCAAGCCGCCGGTTTCAACATTAAAAAAGAAAATTATCCGGAATTTAAAAAAGCCATATCCGAATTTGCCGCAGAAAAACTCGCAAACACCGACCTCCGTCCAGCTCTCGAAATCGACTGTGACATCATGACCGAAGAGCTAAGTTTTGGCTTCCTCGAAGAACTCGACAATTTAAGTCCCTTTGGGGTTGGCAACCGCCGCCCGGTTTTTATGCTTAAGAATGTCACGCCTCTTTTTATAGATCAGGTAGGCCCAAAGGGCGAGCATCTGCGCTTTACCATCCCTTCCACAGGCAACGGTCTGCGTGCCATCGGTTTTCACTTAGGCAAATTTCTGCCACTTCTCCGAACTCAAAAAAACATCGATCTGGCCTTCTCTTTCGAGCGTAATATCTGGAACGGCCGCGCCTATCTCCAGCTCCGCGCTCTCGACTTCCGTCCGGCAGGATAATTCTTTCTGGCAACTTTATCTTAAAAGATTTATACTTCACTCCTTTTTACGTATCCAAATTCCACTCCTTGACGCACGCCCAGAAATATTGTATAATAAAAAGATAAGAAATTTATAAACAATGAATAACTCCGCAGAAAAACAAGTCGTTGAACTCTTGAAAAGGAGTAACAAAGTTTTGATTCTGCCTTCCTCGCCGCCTGACGGCGACTCGGTCGGCAGCGCCATCGCTCTTTACATGGTGCTCAAAAAACTTGGCAAACAAGCCATAATCGTCTGCAACGATCCGATTCCGGAGTTGCTCCAATTTCTCCCAAAGATCAAGGCCATCGAAAATAAAATTCTCTCCGGCAGTGATTTTATCATCAGCATCGATTCAAAAAACGTGGAGATCGCCGACATCAAAACTGTCCGTGAAAACGGCAAGGTAAACTTCGTGATCACTCCAAAAAACGGTCGCATCTCCGAGAGCGATATTCATTTCACCGAAGGCGAAATCGACTACGATCTCATCATCACCGTCGACACCGCCGAGCTCAAACAACTCCGTGATTTTTACGAACAGAATGTGGAGATTTTTCATCAGGTTCCGGTGGTCAACATCGATCATCACATTTCAAACACACATTTCGGCAAAATAAACTATGTCGATATTATGGCTTCCGCTACGACAGAACTCCTGCTTCCTCTTTTTGAAACTCTGGCCAAGGAGGAAAATATCGAACTCATCGACGAGGACATTGCCACCTTACTCCTTACCGGCATCATCACAGACACCGGCAGTTTCCAAAACGCCAACACCACGCCGAAGGCGTTTGCCAGAGCCGCCCAACTCATAGCTTACGGCGCGCGTCAGCAGGAGATCATCCAGCACATTTACAAAACCAAACAGCTTAGCCAGCTCAAACTTTGGGGTCGCGTTCTTTCCAAGATACAGGTCGATGAAAAATTCCGGCTTGTCTGGTCTGTAGTCAGTCAGCAGGATTTTCTGGATACCGGTTCCACGGAAGATCAGACCGGCGACATCATCGACGAGCTGATGACAAACGCCCCAGGCGCCGAAATCGTCCTACTGATCAAAGAAAAAAAGGACGGCATCATTTCCATCAGCGTCCGCACAACTTCCGACAACATCGACGCTTCAAAGATCGCCGAAAGTTTCGGTGGTGGAGGTCACATCCGCGCCGCCGGCTTCACTATCAAAGACATGGCCCTACGAGACGCCGAGTACACAGTTATTTCAAAGGTTCGCGATTTCCAAACCGAACGCCTCGGCATGATCAGCGAAAAAGCAGAAACCGCTGAAATCAAAGAAATCATCGACGTCCCCGAACTCATGCATCGCGCCGAAGAAGCCGAAAAAGCCACCGAGATCATGGCCAAAGTTGAAAAGAAAAAACCAGCCAAAACCTTCAAACCAAAAATTCCAACAACAGAAAAAGAACCAAATGCCGCCCCAAGCATTTACCGCTTCGAAGACTAATCTTCCGGCGGGGGAGTGATCGGTTCACTGATTGATGGCGCGGAATGCGGCGTCTCAAAGAAGAAATACGGATTGTCCGTCGTCCTTTGCGTAACCGAATAAACAAACCAGCTCACCACCGCGGCTGTCACGATCAGCGCCGCCGTCACGATTGAAATGTATTTTCGATGTTTCATAGAATTTTTTAGAATGCACTGGTTTTCCCTTCTCTCTTGTCCAGAATCACATCAGAAGCTCTTTCATATTTGAAAGTATAATTCAGTTCTTCTGAATAATAGTAGTCTACCGGCCCCGTGCCAACTCCAACTGCGTCGGTTTCGATCACGGTCTTGTCAGGCAGCATGTTGATCATCTCCATTCCTTTGCCTTCCACCAGCATATTGCTGAAAATCGTGCTCAAAAGTTCGGCGTATTTTATGTCCACCGAAACCTCGTGATATTTGAGAGTATTTAGCATGTTTTGAATCACCTTCGGCAGATAAAATCCCTGCACGCCGTCGCCGTATGCGGTGTAAACATTGAGCGCTGTTCCATCATTCAAATAAATATACCAATCAGCCGTCCGGCTCAGCGGATAAAGCACTTCCATCGCCTTGAACCCGTCCCAAGTGAACTCCGTATAGGACGCGCCGCCAAACGCCGCTTTGATATTTTGGAAATAATTCGCGCTGGAAAGTTCCGCCTCGTTTTTATCCAGAGTCACTGTCACTGTCGCCGAATTCGGATAGATTTTGAAAGGTGAAGATTGATGAAATTCCACATCCGGTTTGTAAAAAATCGTCGAAGTTTTGTTTTCCACCACCAGCCAGTTTTTGTCGTCATACTGGATTTGGAATGGAAGTCGCGTGCTTTCGTACTGCCTCCAAGTTTTGTTTAGTGGATAAGGTTCCCCGCTCTCCTTTACTTTTATAGTCCGATAAATAATCTCCGAAAAATCCGCCCGCGAAACCGGATCGTCAGGATAGATTTTGCCAAACTGGTCCGGCCCCAAAATATTGTTTTCGCGGGCATACAGCGCATACGCCGCATACCACTCATTCTGTGGCACATCGGCGAAAACCACGGCGGTTACTTCATTCGGTATCTCCACTTTCGCCGCCAGCATGATAATTTTCAAACTCTCCGCCAGAGTCAGTTCCCTCTCCGGCCGAAATTTCCCGTCCGGATAGCCATTTACCAGACCCGCTTTTTGTCCGGCCATCACATATGGAAAAAACCACTCATCTTTCATAACGTCCGGAAAAAGCACTTCATACTCCGTCTCCACCGCCACACCAAAAGCACCATCGATTATTTTTATCGCCTGTGCGCGGTTTATGGAATCCTCGGGTCCGAAATTTCCGTCATCATATCCATTGATAATTCCCTGCGCCTTCAAAAATTCAATCGCCTCAAAATTCGGATAATCTTCCGGCACATCAGGAAAGCTGCCTGCCACGGCCACT
>JBAZZM010000037.1:0-8695 GCA_041658805.1 Candidatus Altimarinota bacterium
TCATTTTGGATTCTTTGAAACGATCTTTTGCCGGAAAAGTGCACGTTGTGATGCCGTATTTTCCTTATTCCAGACAAGATCGCGTGGCTACTCCGAGGGAACCGATTTCAGCCAAACTGATCGCCGATCTGCTTTCCACGGCCGGAGCGAATCATCTGATCGCGCTGAAATTTCACAGTGATCAGGAGCAGGGATTTTTTAATTTTCCGGTGGATAATTTGAGCACTCATAAGCTTTTCGCTGATTATTTCCGAGAGAAGAAAATCCCGGATTTGGTGGTGGTGTCGCCGGACGCCGGTGGTGCGCGTGACGCCAAAAAGGTTGCAGATTTACTGGGCGCGAATCTGGCGATCATTCACAAAACCAGACCTGCGCATAACAAGGCTGAAGTGCAGCATGTGGTTGGAGAAGTAAAAGGGAAAAATTGTATTATTTATGATGATATGGTGGATACCGGCGGAAGCGTGGCCGCAGCTGCCAAGGCTTTAAAGGATCGTGGGGCCAAAAGTTTGTATTTTGCGGCGACGCACGCCGTGCTTTCAGGTCCGGCAAAAAAAAGGTTGATGGATGCCGGGTTTAAGGAGGCGGTTTTCAGCAATACGGTTCCGATTCCAAAAGAAAAGCATTTCAAGGGTATGAAAGTTTTGTCGGTGGCGCCGTTGCTCGCGCAGATTATAAAAAATGTTCATGAGGAAAAATCCGTGACCGGCGTTTTTAATTCTTAAAAAAAATCCATGTTTGAAGCGGAGAAAAAAATAGTTTATATCGGCAGTGATCATTTGGGGCATAAATTGAAAGGCGAATTGAAGGATTATTTTGACGCGCACGGATTCCAATTTATAGATTTGGGGTGTTTTAGTAAGGAGGAGTGTAAATACGAGATGATCGCACGTGAAGTTTCTGAAAAAGTTTCTGAAAAAGGCGGGGAAGGAGGCGTGGGCGGCGTAGGTATATTGCTGGCCGGGAACGGAGTGGACGCTTGCGAGGAGGCAAACAAAAACAAGGGCATCAAGGCTGTTTGTGCTCATGACGAGGCCGGCGCAGAAAAAGCTAGGGTTGAGGGCAAAAATGTTCTCGGAATGGATCCGGGAAAGACCGACTTTGAGACTGCAAAAAAGATTATTTCTAAATTTTTGGGAATATGAAAGTGAAGATAGCGCCGTCGATTTTGTCGGCGGATTTTGGGAGGTTGAATGAGGAGATAGATACGATCGAGCCTTATTCGGATATGATTCATGTTGATATCATGGACGGGATTTTTGTGCCGAATAAAACGATAAGCTCCGACGTGGTAAAGACGATCAAGTCGGAAAAACCGCTTGATGTGCATCTGATGATTGAGCATCCGGAGAATTTTTTGAAGGAATTCGCGGAAGCGGGGGCGAGTATTTTGACTGTGCACGCGGAGGCGTGTGAGGACTTGAGTGCTGTGATAGATGAAATTCATAAGCTTGGTGTGAAGGCCGGTGTTTCGATCAAGCCGGGGACCGGAGTGGAGGCTGTGGAAAGCGTCTTGGACAAGGTTGACATGGTGTTGGTTATGACTGTGGAGCCGGGTTTCGGCGGGCAAAAGTTTATGCCGGAAATGATGGAAAAAGTGAAAAAATTGCGGGCGATGAAGCCGGAGCTGGATATAGAAGTTGATGGCGGGATAAATGCGGAGACTGCGAAGGTGGCTGTGGATGCCGGGGCTAATGTGCTGGTGGCAGGAAGCTATGTTTTTGGGGCAAAGGACAGGAAGGCGGCGATTGAGGGGTTGAGAGGCTAGGGGAGCTTGAATTTTATATCGTAGCCTTCGAGTTGAAGGCGAACGAGTATCTTGAGAAAGTCATAAGTGGTTATTGCTTCATGTGGATAGCTAACTTCGAATGTTATTGGCACTCCTGATTCGGTTTTTTCTTCTTGATGGAAGCTGTCTAGGTTTATGCCAAGTCCTTTTCTGAAGTCACTTAAAAAATATTCAAGAATCTCTGATTCGTCCGGCAGCGTGACAGTGAATTTTTGATGTATTTTAGTTTCTTCGTTTGATTCACTCTTCAAATTGAAGCCGAGAGTCTTTTTTAGCTTATCAATGCTCGTTGGTTTCCGTTGTGATTTTTGGTCAAGATAAAAACTGATCAATTCGATAATTTTGATTTTTCTTTCGCTGATACCCTGATATAGAGTTTTCCAAAATCCTTCCTGATCGGACCTTTGGTATGCATTTAGAGGCGCAATTAGTTTTTTTATTAGAAGCGCCAATTTTTCCACCGTTGTATCAAAAAGTTCTGCCAAATCTTGCATGTGTTTTTCAGGACTTTCCGGATCCTTATCTTTCAGATATGCGCTTAATGTGCTTCTGGCTTCTTGCGTTCGGCAGAATAATAGCCAGCGGCGATCGACTTTGACGCGTGATGGGTCTGAATCTTTTTTTGCGAGACATGATTCTATCTCAACGATTGCGCCGAACGGTAGTGGTTTGAACAACGAAATTTCTTCTTTTCCTCTTTCTGTCAGTAAAAAGGCTCTTTGTGCCCCTGTCAAAATATCCCTATGGATTTTATCTGCAAAATCTAGAGCAGTTGAACCACGTGGGAGTTCCAATCTGTCTCCTTCCGGCGTGTAAACTGAAATCATTTCTTGAAGAAAAATCTCGTCGACGACATCAAAGACATTGTATTTTCTTTCTCCTCGCTCATCGCGTTCGTTGACTGTTTGTAAAACTCTGGCAATTCTATTCCTAATGTCTTGTGGATTAGTATTGTCGCTATAAGCCAGTATTCCACGATGTGAATGGTATTCTGACTGAATGTCATTTATTCGAATTATGATGGTTTCCGGTCTTAACTCGGGAATTCTTAATCTGATTATCGTTCCGCGGTTAAGTGTCAGTTTTTGTTTTGAAAACGTGGTACTGGCTTCGTTTAGCGCGGCTTCGATTTTAGTTAAATCGTTTTTATTTTTCACTATGATTCTGATTTGTGTGAGGGGATCAATACGTTGGTCAAGTCCAAGGTCTGCCGGTGTAAGGCTTTTGAGTCCCTCCGTTTTTCCTATCATGCCTTTTTCATGTAGGAGGCGGCTTAAGTAAATGGGTTCCAGCTCAATCGTTGAGGTGTTGACTATTTTTTTCAATCCCTTATCCTTTCTTAGCAATCTCTGGATGTTACTTCCGAGGTTTTGACCTTTCTCCATTTCCGACTCAACCGCTTCTTCAAATTCTTTCAAAAATTGAGGATTCAATACCTTTAAACAATCTTTCAAAAGGCCGTTTTCCGTAATATAGATTTTCATTACTTGGGCCAGACGAAGATAGATTGCGGCTGTTTCCTCCGCGATTCTGATTTGGCCTTCTTCGGTATGTCCGGTAATCGTGGACATGTTATGGCGTCTGTCTCCTCCCACTTTTACCATGGCCACACGGATGTCTTCCATAGTGGCTTCAAGAAGTTTTATGAAAGTTTCAGCACGTTCAGCTTCTTTATTCCCAAGTCCCGTGACCTTCGTAACGGCTTCGACTTTCTTTCTGACATTTTCCATTATTTGTTTAATTGCTGTGCCAGGAAGTTCTTTTAATTGTTTTATGTATAGGTGCGTGCAGAAGAGTTTGTCTTCCTCTCCTGTTCTTAATATGTCCTCTGTGACATCGTGTTTCATTGCGGTCAGCAAGGTCGTCAAACCCGTCACGTGGTTTTCTTTGATCAAGTTTCTTAGAACTCCTATTACATGGCTATCAAATGCTTTATCGCCATTTTTTCTAAGTCCGATTTCGTCGTCCTTGTAGAGTTTGGCAGTATAAGCCAGCTCATATAGAAACATGACGATGTGGTCTTTGTTTGGAGGAGGGAAGCCAAGTTTTTGGCGAGTTTCGATTGCGGCAAAAACCAGTTCATGGCTGAATTTTTTGAGGTCTTGAAAGTCGGTTTTGCCGAGTTTTTCGCCTTGGTTTGTTTTTTCGACCAGTTCCGGGTTTTGCCGGATTTCCTCCAAAATAATTTCAACCAGTTGGGGGAGTTCCATGTCAATATCCCACTCTTTCTGTTGCGGTTGCCCTTCTGTGCCCATACTTTTAGTTAGGAGGGGTATTCTGCCACATATTCCTAATTTTGGCAACAAAAAAGACGAGAAGGGGAAGGGGGGCTCACTCGCTGCGCGAGTGAATGTGGTGCGCCCGACGGGATTCGAACCTGTGACCTCCAGCTCCGCAAGCTGATGCTCTATCCATCTGAGCTACGGGCGCATGTGAAAAGCGGGGGTGATACTACCTGATCTTTTTGAAAATTTCCACCGTTTCTTTGTGAATCAGGCCGTTTGTGGCGAGGACGGTGTTGCCAAAAATGTCGAGAGGGGAGCCGTCGGTGGAAGTGACGCGGCCGCCGGCTTCGGTGACGAGGAGGGTGCCTGCGCAAAAGTCCCATGAATTCAAATTCAGATACCAGCAGCCGTCGGATTCGCCTTTGGCAACGGAAGCAAGTTCGAGAGCGGCGGAGCCTGTGTGGCGGATGCCTTGTGAGAATTTCATCATCGCTTTGAAATAAGGAAAATTTGCTTTGTATTGGTTGCGCGGGAAGCCGGTGAGAAAAACTCCGTCTTTAAGTTTATTTACTTTTGAGACATGGATGCGTTTGCCATTCAAAAAAGCTCCGTGATTTTTTTGAGCTGTGTAGAGTTTGTTCAAGGCCGGAGCGTAGACGATGCCGAGGAGTGGTTTTTGTTTGTGAAGCAGGCCGATTGAGATGGAATATTCCGGAATGCCGTGGCTAAAATTTTTTGTGCCGTCGATTGGATCGATGACCCAGATGTATTCGTATTTTTCAGAGATGATTTTTGAATGTTTTTCTTCGGCGAGAATGCCGTGAGATGGGAACTTTTTCTTTATCTCTGTCGTGAGAAGTTTTTCGACGGCAAAATCGACTTCGGTGACGAGATCTTTGGGGCCTTTGATGTTGGTTTGAAAGCCTGATTTGGTTTTGGCCAAGATCAGCTTTCCGGCTTGTTTGGCGATTTTTGTGGCGAATTGGAGGAGATTCATGAGGCGATTATATCATATTGCCAAAAAGCCCAATCCACAAAGGACAGGGCCTTTCAGCGCGGTCAAATTTACATGTCGTCACCATTGAAGAGGTAGTACAGTTCGTATAGACCGGCCAGACCGACCAGGACATAGACGATCCACTCTACTGTTGGCCAGGTACCGAGCAGCAGGTTGACGACGTTCCAGTTGCCGCCAAAAAAGCCGCCGAGGCCGACAAGACCCCAATTTAGGCCGCCGATAATCAGCAGCACTTTTGAGGCTGTGCACCAAGGACTGTGTTTTCCCATAGGAAGGGGGTTAAAAATAAGTTGGTTAACCAGAACTATAGCAGAATTGAAAAAAAAGGGAAGTGGATATAGAATGGGCGGGATATGAGCAAGTTTATTTTAAAAAGTGAGATGACGCCGAAGGGCGATCAGCCCGAGGCGATCAAAAAGCTCGTGAAGGCGATGAGTGGTGGCAAGCGTTTTCAGACGCTGCTTGGTGTGACCGGTTCCGGCAAGACTTTTGCGATGGCGAAAGTGGTTGAGGCAATTCAAAAACCGACGCTGGTTTTGGTGCACAACAAAACTTTGGCGGCGCAGCTTTGTAGTGAGTTTCAGGAATTTTTTCCGGACAACGCGATCAGTTATTTTGTTTCGTATTATGACTATTATCAGCCGGAGGCGTATCTGCCGGCGACGGATACTTATATCGAAAAGGACGCATCGATCAATGAGGAGATTGATAAACTGCGACACGCCGCGACGACCAATCTGCTGACACGCAAGGATACTTTGATTGTGGCTTCGGTGTCGTGTATTTACGGGCTTGGTTCGGTGGAGGATTATCGCCAGCTGGCCCAAACTTTGAAGGTCGGGGAGACAGTTTCTCGCGACAGATTTTTGCGGCAGCTGACTGATTTGCAATATCAGCGCAGTGCGATGGAATTTAAAAACGGGATGTTTCATGTGCTCGGAGATACTGTGGAAGTTTTTCCGCCGGATCGCGACAGCGTTTATAGAATAGAATTTTTTGGAGATGAGATTGAAAAAATTTCGGAAGTTGAGGAATTTACCGGTGAGCTGATCCGTGATCTGGAAGAGGTGACGATTTTTCCGGCGAAACATGACGTAACGACTCCGGAAAAAATTGAACGCGCGGTGGGGCTGATTCAAAAAGATATGGATATCCGCTATCAGGAACTGCTAAAGACAGGGCGGATGCTGGAGGCGGAGCGAATAAAAACGCGGACGGAATACGATCTGGAAATTTTGCAGGAGACCGGTTATTGCAACGGGATCGAAAATTACACCAGATATTTGAGCGGCAAAGAGCCGGGGGAAAGGCCGACGACTTTGATGGATTATCTGCCGGAGGATTTCGTGATGTTTATCGATGAGTCGCATATGACGGTTCCGCAGATTGGCGGGATGCACAACGGAAATTTTTCCAGAAAGCAGACTTTGATCGAGCATGGATTCAGATTGCCTTCTTCGCATGATAACAGGCCGCTTAGATTTGAAGAATTTGAAGAATATATGAAGCGCACGGTTTTTGTGTCGGCGACGCCGGGGAAATATGAATACGCGAACACGGAGAAAAAAGATTTCGTGGAACTGGTGGTGAGGCCGACGGGCTTGATTGATCCGGAGGTTTCAGTGAGGCCGAGCAAAGGGCAGATAGAAGACCTATTAAAAGAGATCGCAAAGAGAACGGTGGTTGGGGAAAGAGTGCTGATCACGACTTTGACGAAACGCAGTGCGGAGGATTTGACGGAATTTTTGGCGGACGCGGATATCAGAGTGCGCTATTTGCATTCGGATATTGAGACGATCGAGCGGATTGAAATTTTGAGAGATTTGAGGCTTGGGAAGTTTGATGTGCTGGTGGGAATCAATTTGTTGCGAGAGGGTTTGGATCTGCCAGAGGTGAGTTTGGTTGTGATTTTGGACGCGGATAAAGAGGGCTTTTTGCGCAGTGAGAGTGCATTGATTCAAACTATCGGACGCTGCGCCAGAAACGTGAACGCGTATGTGATCATGTATGCGGATAGGAAGACCACGGCGATGAAGGGCGCGCTGGGCGAGACGGAGAGGAGAAGGGCAAAGCAGATTATATACAACAAAAAACACGGGATTACGCCGGAGACGATCAAAAAAGCGGTGCGTGATATTTCGCGCTTTGGCGGAAAGAAAAAAGAGGGCAAGCATGGGATCGATGTGAAGAAAATTCCGAAGGAGGAAATCGGCAGAGTGATCAAGGCGCTGGAGGCGAAGATGGAGATCGCGTCGGAAAATTTGGAATTTGAGAAGGCTGGGGAGATCAGAGATGAGATTGAGAAGCTGAAGGGTGCGGAATGAGGTTAGGCACCTTTTGCTTTGGAGTTTTTAAAAAATTCTGCGAGATAAGATTTCAGAGTGAAACCTTTGCCTATGGAAAAATGTATACCGTTAAATAGCGAGGCTCTTGTTTTGACGTGGTCCGGTGTGTCTGGGCGGAAGGTATTGTGGCCGATGAACTTAGGATGGAAGTGCGGATTTGAAACATGGGGGTCGCTTTCTGTGGCATTCACTTCTCCATTTTTGTCGCGTCCGAATGAGTTTGGTGCGCTGTTGCCATGAAAGTGTGTGAAGTGCGATTTTTTCTCAGTTGTGACCAATGGAATCATGGAAATAAGCCAACGAAGTAGCGTTATTCTTGTTTCGACAGTGATGTCCGCTTCGACATCTCCGGATTTCAATAAGGAAACGGTTTCAATAATTCTGCGGACATTGGTGGCTGTTTCTTCCCTTTTTTCGTTGATGAAGCTTATTCTGTCTCTGTCTGGAGAGATTTCGATACGCTGTGGAGACTTTTTTGATTTAACGCAGGCTGTGCCGTCTTTATGATTTTTAACTTTTGCAGCCTTGAGGAAGTGTTCGCAGATAGTTCTTACCATTTGGTGAACCTGCGGATCAAAGGCGTGGATGATTAGCGCAGCTTTTCCTTGGAAGGCGATCTCGTTTAGAGGTGTCGGTTTTTCTTTTTTAGCTTTATGATCATTTACTCCACCTATTTCCATACAAAAATTTTACAGGGGGTCATGTTATACCTGTATAATTTTGCAGTCAATAGCCTTGAGTAGGCGGTCGCGGAATTGCCGAATGAGACCGTTTGGAGAGCTATTCTTTAATCTTTCGAGTTCTGCGGAAACAAAAATAGTTCTTCTGAATGAGCTGGGGTACGAATCTCCAGCTATTTGGTCAAATGGCCTTGCCGCTTCCCTGGCGGTGGCAGAAATTTCTTTATCGTCGGTATCCGGCCTTCTTATCTTGGCGGAAAAATGTGTGTCGGTTTCGGTAGGGTTGTTTCTGATAACGAGTTTTCGAACTGTCTTTAGAGGTTTGGCAAGAATTTGTCGTCTCGTCTCTGTTGTTATGATGGTTATGATTCCATCGTTGGTGTCGACTTGTACTTCTAATGTTAGTTTTGTTCCTCCGAAAAGTCCTTCTTTGAGTGTGTTTGATTCATTGAATTGATTAGCGATGATTTGGCTTAACGCTTCTGCGTCGATGCCAGGTATTTGCTTTGCCGACTCGTATGTTCGGTCCGGCTCGAAATCGGGAACTGGGGGGGTCATGATGATTTTGTTAGGATGGTGTGCTAGAGTCCGCGGCCACCACCACCACCGAAGCCGCCGCCGGAGAAGCCGCCACCACC
>JBAZZM010000038.1:0-8608 GCA_041658805.1 Candidatus Altimarinota bacterium
GTATTCGATTTCCTGGAAACCGGAAGGGGCGATGATGGCGAGAATGCGGGACATGAGTTATTTTTTAGTTTTTTCCATATATTCCTTGGCCAGCAATATCCCCGTGACACTCGGCAAGCCGTGGATCTTTTTTTGGTCGACCATTTTGAGGGCTTTTTTCCAAGGAATGAGAAGGACTTGGATTTCTTCGTCCTTATCCAGATTTTGTTTGCTGACGCGTTCGGCGTCGAAGCCGATGAAGAATTGCATGGTGTGGTTGAGGACGCCGGGGGAAGTGGAGTAAGCGGCGAGGCGTTTCATGGTTTTGGCTTTGTATCCGGTCTCTTCGAGGAATTCGCGTTTGGCGGAATGGAGGATGGTGGCATCATTTTTTTCGGCGTAACCGGCTGGGAGTTCAAATTCGATTTTGTCGAGAGTGTGGCGGTATTGTCTAACCATTACCAATTCCATCTTTTTTGTGAAGACGGCGATGATGGCGCTGTCGGGTTGTTTGATGATGAACTGACCGGTGGCGACGCGGCCGCTATGCATGCGGTAAGTGCTTTCGGTAATGTCGAAGAGGCGATTTTGGAGGAGATGTTTGGTTTTGAGGAGTTTCCAACGCATGTGGGGAAAATATAGCACAAGTTAAAGCTCGAAGCTTTTTTTATTCCTTGTCCGGCAGACTTTTGTAGTAGTCGTATTCTTTTTTTGAAATGGGTCCAAGATGTTTTAGAATGTCTTCTCCGGCAGCATCCATCATCATTTGTCCCCAGTTGTGCTCGGCGATTTCTTCAAGGAAGATATTTGTAATTTCGGCAAATCGCTTTCGGGCTTCTTCGAGATTTTTACCTGAAGTGGACAGGTTAAGTGCTGGGGAATAGGCTATATATTTCCTACCTTGTTTGATGATTGTTATGGCCAACTTGATTGCGATAGTTTGTTTGGTGGTCATAGTTTGTTTAGTATAGCTTTGCTGCTGATTTTTGCAATTTTTTTCTATGGTTGTTCCGTCGCAAAATGGATCCGACAAGTGTAAAATATATGCAGATATGAATAATCTTACTATCAAAATGCCGGAACGGCTGAAGGTCGTTGCTCAAAAGAAGGCAAAGTGCGATGGTGTAACCTTCAAAGCCTATAATGATGGTAAGCTGGGATTTGGCTTGTTTCATGCTGATGATGAAATAACCGCTTCTTTTGATGTTTCCACTAAGGAAGGAAAAAGAGCTTGTTTTGCCAGCTTTAAAGCTTTAGCTAAATGAAGAAAATTATTTGGCTGTTGATATTGGCTCGCATAGCAGGGTGTATTGAGGAGTTTTTGGTAGGGCTACGGGGAATCGAACCCCGGTTTACAGGATGAAAACCTGCCGTCCTAACCACTAGACGATAGCCCCGAGATGGACGGGATCAGTATAGGTAATGAGTTTTGAAAGTCAATCAGTTTGGGGTGTTGTCCTCTTTGCTGACGTAGGTTTTGTCGGTAACTTCAGCCATGTCTTTGACTTGGGGGTTTTGGCCGACGTCGGTTGCGGCGGCGGCGTCGGTGAGGCGGGCTTCGATGGAGTTGTTTGCGGTTTTTAGTGACTGGTTGCGGAGTTTTTGCTGTTCCAAGGTGTAACCTTTTTGGGCGGTGGCGTTTGAAATCAAAAGAAGCATGACGGCCAAGACGGCGATCATGGTGGTGAGGGTTGTGATCAGCATGCGGACGGCCTTCTCGGTTTCTTTGGTGAGGGAGAAGTTTTTGCGTTTTTTGCGCGGGCGAAGATGATATTCGACGACGGGCATGAGGGGAAATTTATTCGATGACTTTATACTCTACATTTATCACACCTGTGCCAGGGTCTGCAATCAAACTGAAAGCGGTTTTGGAAAGATCCAGCACACGGCCAGGGCCGTAGGGGCCGCGGTCGTTGATTTTGACCTGCACTGTTTTGCCATTTGCGAGATTTGTGACTTCGACCACGGTGCCGAAAGGAAGTTCGAGGTGAGCGGAGGTGAGACCTTGTGAATAAAAAGTGTCGGCGGCTGTGATTTCATCGCTCATAGTGCGGCCATAGTAGTAGGTGGCTTTGCCGAAGCTTAAGCCTTCGCTGGCTTTGATCATGCGATAAATGATCTCGGCGAGGTAGCCGCGGGAGATTTCCATGTCCGGGTAGATTTCATTTGTGGAATGGATTTCGAGCATGCCGCGCTGGGCCGCGTAGGCGGTGTAGCCGGTGTACCAAGCGTCGTATGGAGTGTCGGCGAAAAGGTATGGGGCGGGGTCTGGATAAATGATGTTGTCGTAGGATTCGAGATACATTTTGAGAGCTTCGACCAAATTGACATTTTGATCGGGTTTGAAAGTGCCGTCGTCGTAGCCGCTGATGATGCCTTTGTCTTTTGCGGCGATGAGATATGGCGTGAACCAAGCTTCGGCGGGAGTGTCGGTGAAAGGTGAGGTGTCGGGTGTGGAAAGGAGAGCGGCAGCTTCGCTGCCGTGCACCGCGAGCATCAGCATTTTCAGGGCTTCGGCGCGGTTGATTTTTTGGTTGGCTTTGAAGGTGCCGTCGTCGTAGCCGTTGATGATGTTATTTTCCTTTAAATAAGTGATGGCGACGTAGTGATAGTCGTCGGGCTCGACATCGGAAAAAGCGTCGGCGTTTGTGGTGAGAGGTAGGGTGAACAGGAGCGATGCGACCGTAGCGGAGCCGAGAAGAAGTTTGAATTTGTTCATCATGCGCTAGCCCTTTATTTTGATGACCACGTGGCGGCGGTCAGCCTCACCGCGGCTTTCGGTTTCGACATCGTCGTAGCCGGCGCCCATCAGGTGCGTATGAATTTTTTTACGAAAATACGCCGACATGGGCGGCAGACTTTGCGGACGGCCGGTCGCTCGGGCTTTTTCCACGAGACGGCTGGCCAGCGCGATCACATTTTCCTCCTGACGTTTTTTGTAATCGTCGACATCGAGAGTGATGTGAAATTTTTGATCGTCGCCGATGCGTTTGTAGGAAAGCACTTTGGTGAGATGCTGAAGGGCCTGGATATTTTCGCCGTGGTAGCCGATCAACAAACTCGGATTGTCGCTCTTGATGTTGATATTAAAATTGTCCTCCTCTTCATCAATCTCTATTTTCTTGTATTCGACATCGAGATGTTTGAGCATCTCTTCCAGCGTTTCTTTTAAAATATCATCGATATCCATATATTTTATTGGTTAGAATTTGTGGAAATGACCCGCACTGTAGGTTCGTCGTCCTTCTTCTTTGGTTTTTCGCGATTGATAAAAATCTGCTGTACTATACCATAAAGTGTGGAGGTGCCCCAGTAGAGGCCGACGCCGGCAGGCAGCTGGGAAGTGAAAACGGCGATCATCACCGGCAGGAAATAAACCATCATGTTTGTGGCCATGGCCATCTCGTTTGGAGCTTTCTTTTCGCCTTTATTCTTGTTTGTGCGGGCCATGGTCAGTTTCATCTGAATGAACTGAAGTCCGCCGACGATCAAAGGCAAAACATAAACGTTTGGCTTGATCAGATTCATAATTCCAAAAAATCCGGTCTGAATATCGTGAATCGTGAAGCCGGCGTAAGTCGTATAAAGAAGATAAGTGTTGTCAGGATTGAGTCCGCTTTGAACCACATAAAAGACGGCGATCAAAAATGGAAATTGCATGAGAAGCGGCAGGCAACTGCCAAAAGGATTGACCTTGGCTTCTTTCCACGCGGCCATGGTTTCGGAGGCAATGCGAGATTGGTCCCCTTTGTATTGTTCCTTGATCTTTTCGAGGCGTGGCTGGATATCCTGCATCTTGCGCTGTGAACGCATGGCCTTTTGGGAAGGGATCAGCAGGATGGTGCGGGCCAGTAAAGTGAGAATGATGATGGCCAGACCGAGGTCATGGGCAGGAAGAACGGCGGCCAGAAAAATCAGCAGATTATAAATAGGGCGATAAAAAAGTCCCTGCCAAAGTTTTGTGAAAAGGCCTTCCTCAACGACGGTAAACTCGTTTGTGGTGAAAGTTTTTTCTGCGGTTTTAAATTCTATCCGGAAACGGCCCGTGTCATAAAAAAGCGCGTGATTCCATTTGTCATAAATGATGGTGGTTTCGGCTCCGTTTTCGAGAGTGAGAGGTTGCGTTACTTCGCAGTTTATTTCGGGATCAGACACGACTTGTTTCCATTCGCCATTTTGGTAATTGTAAACATCAAAAGGTTCGCCGGGGCATTCATTTGGAATGGTGACAGCTTCGCCTGTATTGTTTTCAATCTGGAGAGTGACCGGCTTGGTGCGGGAATACTCGGTTTTAGTCGTAGTAAAGGAAAAGTCGCCGGCCGGGATGACCTCCTTTTTTTGGAAGCTTGTGAAGATGGCTTGGACGATGAAAAAAACGGCCAGAAAAAAGAGAATGTTTTTTAAAATTGCGAGGAATTTCTTATTCATGGTCGGCGAGGTCAGAGACTATGCGTTCGATATCGGCCTTGATCGCCACGAAATCGCTTTTAAAGATCTGTTTTTTTGGAATGAGCACGAGATCGTGTGGTTTAAGGATATTTGTCTTGGTTATGAGGCGGATGGCTTCGTAAGCCTGGCGGCGGATGCGGTTTCTATCCACGGCCTTGGCGTTGAACTTTGCGCTGGCTGTGATGGCATATCGGGAATTTCCAAGGTTGCTTTTCGCATACCTTATTATGAACAACTTTGATTTTTGTGTCATCCCTTTCTTTAAAAGATAGCTGATCTCACCGCGTTTTAAGCGGAAGTTTTTGGCGATCATTTATTTGGAATAAGTCTTGACGGTAAGTTGTTTGCGGCCCTTCTTTCTGCGGCTGTTTAGAACACTCGCGCTGCGGCTGCGAAAGCCGTGAGTGCGGACGCGGGGTCGTTGTTTGAGTTTCGCGAGCATATTGAAATTTGCTTAAATGTTATAGGCGGGGGGATATTAGCGGGAAAGAGTAGAGGAGTCAATTGGGAAAAAGACGGAAAGAGGCGGTCAGCCGCAACTGATGGAAGAGCCGCCGCCACCATCATCATCGTCGTCGGAAGGTTTTGAGTCGTCATCGGGGTCGTCGTCAGTATCGTCATCGGACTGTTGGGTGCTGGAAGTGGTAGTGCCGAGGGTGGTCGTTGTTGATGTACTGCCGGTTGGACTGGTGGTAGTTGTGGTAGTGACTGTTGGAAATGTTGTGGTTGTGGATGGTAAAGTCGTGGTTGTGGATGGTAAAGTCGTGGTTGTGGATGGTAAAGTCGTGGTTGTGCTTGGGGAAGTGGTGCTGGTGGTCGGGATTGTGATAGTTGTTGTGGTTGTGGTGGTAAAACCAGTGGAGGTTGTGGTAGTGGTCGTGACTTGCACAGAGAGATAGGCGTGATATGGTCCACCGTCGGTTGTTGCACAGGCCATGCTGATCTCAGCGTTATTCCAAGAGAAAGCCGGATCGGCATTGAAATTCTTTGGATTTAGGTTGATGTTATAAGTCGCGTTTGATACCCATCTCCAGTTTATTTCATCCCATGTCGCGGCAAAGATTTTGATGCCGCTTGGACAAGTCATTCCTCCGTGCGGACTGGAACAGAGTTGACCAAAGTAGAGCGTACTCTCATCTTCGCTAAGGGTAGCGCCAACCATGTCCTGTAGCTCCACGCCACCTGTTGGCGCAGAAACGACCAGCACCTCAAGCGGGTTGGTTTCACTGATTGTCTGGTCTGGAAAGTAATAGAAAAGCGTGTCATTAAAACCACCCGTATAGACAAGACAGCCAAGAGCGTTGTTCGCTGTAAGATTTGAACTGGGAAACTTATCATCAGGTATTGCAATTTCTGCTTCTCCACTGATATTTGAACCGTCCCAGTCGTATTTCATGAATTTCCATGTAAGGCCGTCGAAAATCAGAGCGAATAAATTGCTATCAAGAACGACCGGCGCAAATTCGGCTTTTAGGGTATTTTTAAGACCATTTATTGCGACACAGTCCCATTGTACATTTTCTACACATTGATACACATCGTCATTAAGTCCATCAAGGTTGGCATCGGTTACACAATATCCATCATAAATTTTTACCGAACTACTCTCCTCAAACGGATTACCAAATTCATCCACTAGGTTCATCGCCGCAGCCGGTCCGAAGGCCGCTTCTGCAGATGTCGGTTTTGACACAGAGCCAAACATCAAAGTCACGAGAACACTTGTGGCCATAGCTATCCGTCTGGCATTTGGGTGATCTTGAAGCATTTCTAAAATGGTTTGCAGTAATCTCGGCCCGTTTACCGCGTCTGGAGATTGGGCAACTTTCTTAGCTATTTCTCTTGCCGTTTCTTGGTCTTGAGGTGAAAACTGGTCAAGAACCGAGCGGACATGATTTTGGCGGTGTGCGTCAAAGTGAGCGGCAGCACTTTTTTTATCGAGGAAATGCTCTCTCTGGCCAAACTTAGCGACATTTCTTGCGTGCCTGCCAATATGCATTCCAAGTCTATGAACGCCGTCATTCCTATTCTCGCTTATTTCAGGAAGACGTGAATTTAACCCGGCGATGCGAGTCGACGTAAGGATTCTGTTTGGAGCGCCTAAATTCTTGCCCATGGTGAGTTTAGTTTAGCTCACAATATGCCATAAAACAACACTCGCGTCAAGGTCAGTTTTGGATGGCGAAGTCCACAACATTCTTCTTCGTTGCTATAGATTTTGTGGCCTTGTACATCTGCCCTTGGTATGTGACTGTCACTTCGTATATTTTGGCAGCGTTTGAGAGTGGATGGTCGCCGTCGCCCAATATTTGGTATTCGAGGTTTGGAATGGAGTCGCCAAGGCGATCCTTCATTCCTCTTGTGATTATAGCGAGCTGGAGCGTTGGGTTCTTGACTATGTCGGATGAGAGAAATTGGACAATGGTAGGATTTTTATCGGAAAAACCAAAAGCTTTACCCAGATTACTCAAATCTATGTAACCATCGGCGTCAATGAGGTATCCGTGAATCTCGGAATTGGCCGATTTTCTGCGTTTCCTCTCATCGAAGCTCGTATCCGGCGTCAGTCCACAACTATTCTTCTGTCCTCCTACTTCACATGTTGCAGAAATTTGCCACATTACGACCGTTTTATTTACATCTATATTATCTAGTGGGCTGACTCCAAACTGATAATTTCCTCCGGAGACGATGTCGTGATCGCATATTTCCGGATATTCTCTTTCTGTCTCATCACCATTTGGACCTGGAACTATCACATCGAACGGCTTGCATGGTGTGCGAACGCGGATTCTCAAGTCAGTGAGGTCGTCGAGTTTTCGGACTTCGCTTTGGATAGTTCCGTCTGTGCCGATACCAGTCACCTCATCATAATATAATGGGATCGCAACTCTGCTCGTGATGCTGTTTCCAAAGTTTAACCGGCCCCAGTTGCATGGATGGTCGAGGGGGTCGGAAATTTCAGTAATCCCAAAATTCCTTAAATCCTCCGCGGTGCGGATCGGACGGAGCGGTTGGCAGTTATTACTGGCGTCTCCAGTATTGACTGCCGGAACTGTATAAACTTCACCAAGTTCTGGTGACACAATTGGCTTGTCATTTCTTCCTTTGATCTGGCATTCGAAAGTGGCACCTTCCGCAGCATAGCGATCATACTGGGTGGGATATCTGCCTTTAATGGCTTCGGCACACTGATTCTCGTCCAAACTGAATCCAGCCTCATGTTCTCCTCCAATTCTAGCCACCATCCCCATTAAGCTGTCAGCGATATTCTTAGCCCGAAAGGAGTTGTCGAAAGCTTTGATATTGCGCTGGGTGTCTTGAGTTTGAATTGCGATACCGATGGCAACGACCATCAGTATAAAGGCAATTCCCATGGCGATAAAGACCGTGGCACCGCGAGTGTCCTTGAGGATGGTTTTCAGAAATGAGTTCTTCATGCGTGAGAATTATGCGGATGAAATGCTGGGATAATTTTAGCGGAAAGAGACGTCAGAGCACAAGGTGGCGTGCGCAGGCAAAATTCAATTTCATTCTTGGTCCTGGTTATTTTCAACAGTAATAATGTCGCTAACTTGGCGGCCGACTTTAGCCCCATCGAGCCATTCGATAGTGACGGTAAATTCGATTGACTCGGTATCGGCAAAAGTGATTTTGATCTGGCGATAGTAGTCAGATTTTTCGGTTTGGCCGGTAAAAGTGAATTGATAATCTTCATCAGAGGCGTTGATTCCATCGTCTAAGTTGAGATCAGAGGAATGTAGAAAAAATTGTCCGGATTCCAAAGAATAGTTTCCTTCGGTGAGTGAACCAGTTTGAAGCAGGCCGGGATTCGGATTGGAGCAGTTTTCACCATCAAGCACCAACCAACATTCATCGTGATAAAGTGGGTAGCGAAGCCGGTTTGTGTCACGGATGTTTGTAATTTGTTCGGCAACGGAAACGGCTAGATTTTGTGCCACGAGGTAGCGCTCGGAAGTGACGGTTGTATCGAGGGCGGTCATGACAATCATAGTGGCCGCGGCACCACTGATCATGATTACGAAAAGGGAAACCATGACTTCGACGAGTGTTTCGCCGCGTAGAATTCTATTTTTAAAACTTTGAGAATTCATAGGAACAAAGAAAACAATCTACCGAAAATTATAGTAGATTATGGGAGATAATGAAAAAGAATTTT
>JBAZZM010000039.1:0-8506 GCA_041658805.1 Candidatus Altimarinota bacterium
AAAAGGGAAGATTTTTTATAAGGAAGAGGAGGTAATGGACGTGAAAGACGTGAAATTGATCGGGGCTCACAATATCGAAAATGTGTTGCCGGCGGTGGTGATGGCAAAGGAACTGGGCGCGTCGAATGAGGATATCGTGCACGTGATAAAGACTTTCCCGGGGTTGGCGCACAGGCTGGAGCTGGTGAGGGAAGTGCGCGGAGTGAGGTATTTTAATGATTCGTTCGCGACGACGCCGGAGACTTCGATGGCGGCGGTGGATAGTTTTGAAGTGCCGACGATTTTGATCGCTGGGGGTTCGGAAAAGGGGTTGGACTATAATGAGTGGGCGGTAAAAATTCTGACAAAGCCGAGTTTGAGGATAGTGATTTTGATCGGAGCGACGGCGGAAAAAATGGAGAAGGCACTGATGGGGGGGGAGGAGAAACTGGGGGCGGCGATGGGGTCGCCGACGAAGGTGCTACGACGAAAAGATCTGGACGAAGCGCTGATTGACGCCTACGCGGAGGCCGAGGAAGGCTGGGTGGTGGTAATGTCACCCGCCGCGGCAAGTTTCGGATTATTCAAAAACTATAAGGAGAGAGGGGCTACTTTTAAGGATTTAGTGGCTAAATTGAGATAGGAATGTTATGTTTGGGCACTAAATTAATGCGAAAAAATGAGCGACGAACAAGTCGATAAAAATGTTTTAGATTTTCCTGATCTTGAAGGTGAAGAAAACGCTATACTCCGCAGATTCTACGAAAGAATCTTTTTGGTTTCAAATTTCCATCCGCTTAAAAGGGATCACGAATTATTGAAACAGAGTCCGTGGCGCGAATTCGTGATTGAACTGAAAAATAGCGGGGCGATCGGTGAAGTTGAAGTTAATTCTGTGGTTTATCTCGTGCCGACTTCTCCGTATCAAATGGTGGTCGAAATAAACGGCGTTGTTCAACATATCCTCGCTGGTGGTCCAAGCAAAAAAGATGTCGGAGACTTTAATCAAGCTTCTCCGGAAAAGATCCAGTTCGAAATTCTTTCCGCAATCTTTATAGAGTCAACCGTTAATCCGCTGACAAAGCGTGGACTTTGGAATATTTTGCAAAAACATCCGGAATTAGGAGAAAGGTTTGGAAAACTTTTCAGGAGTGGAACTATAAAAACCGTTGGGGAAAACGGAACCCAGATAGTTGTGCCTGGCATCTCCTATAATATCAAGCTGCTTGTTGGTGATGTTGGCCTGTTTGATTTTAATTTTCCTGTTGAGGCTGAGGATCCACCTTCTTCAACATCTTCAGCATCTCCTTGTCCACGACTTTGGTAGCAAAAAGCATGGCGAGATAAATAACACCACCAACCGGAACAAGAACGAGGACGTTCCAGTTCTGAATAAGGCTGTAAGTGAGTGGTTGGAGTAGGAAAATTGCCACGCCCATGATCATGGCGGAGAAAATTATCTTTAAAAGATTTTTGTAATTGAGGGAAAAAGGGACGTATTTTTTGGCGGTGGAAAAAGTGAGAACGAGGATGAAAAGTTCGCAGATGACGCTGGTGATCGCGGCGCCGCGGAAACCAAACTGTGGAATGAGAATGAGGTTGAAAATAACATTGAAAGCGACACCGGCGGCGTTGATATAGAGCATGCGGGCCTGGCGGTCTTTTGCAATTAAAATAAAGGAAAAAAGCACGTTTAGGAATTGAAAAAGGCTGGCGAAAACGAGGATCTTGAAGGCGATGTCGGAGCCGTAAAAATTCTCCGAAAGACGGCTCAAATAATCCGGCGTACTGACGATAAAAACGATCGGATAGGCGAGTAAAACTCCGCCGACAACGAGAGGGATGGAGATGGCTGTGAGAAAATCGAAGGCGTATTTGATGATGGTTTGATGACGACCGGAATTTTCTTTGAGAGACTTTGTAAGGACTGGCAAAACCGAATTCATAAAATAAAGCGGGAGGATGGAGAGCTGCTCGAGCATGCGCATAGCGACGGCGTAAATGGCGACCTCCTCCTGACCGCGGATCATGGAAATAAGGATGGAGTTGATGCGGAAATAAGCGGTGTTTAGAATGAGGGCGAGGCCGTAGGGGAGAGAGCGGATGAGGATTTTTTTCCAAAGCTGAAAATCAAACTGATAATCGAGTGGTGTGATTTTGCGGACGAAATAATAAGTGCCGAGGAGCATGGCGAAGTTGCCGACGATGCCGGCGACCACGAGCATATAAAAACCGAGATTGCTGTCGGCGGGATAGCCCCAAAAAATAATATAAGCCATCATTCCGACAGAAATGGCTTTGCCGAAAATCTGCGTGATGGAAGCCCAATGCATCTGGAGGCGGGATTGAAGAACGCTGGTGAGGGTGCCGTTTATGATTGTGAAGAAAGTCGTGATGGAAGCGATGGCGACGCCAAGCGGAACGCGGGTGTCGGCGTAGCTGGGAATGGCGAAAACCACGATGACCGCGGCGATCATGGTGAGCGCGACCATGAATGTGCGAAGGGTCAAAATGTTGCCGATAATTTGGGGAGTTTTTTCTTCGTCTTCGGAAATTTCTTTGACAGCGATGGTGTAGAGACCGAGATCGGCGGCGATTCCAAAAAAGGCGAGGAATTCGTAAATCAAAGTGTATTCGCCAAAACCTTCCACGGAAAGATAGTTCGTGCTCATCTTTACCACGCCGAGACTAAGGAGTGCAACCGCCGCTTTGCCCAGAATCTGCCACGCGGTGTTTGAAAGTATTTTGCGTGCGACCGACATAAAAAACTGATATATTTATTGCCGATACTTTACCGAGTTTTATGCATGAAATAAAGGCTAAGCTGGAAGAGATCTCCAAGCTGGTGAATCAGGGACTGAAAAATGTGAACCTGCCCGCGAAGCGGGCGGAGCTGGAGGTGCTGACGGGCGAAATGGAGCGGCCGGACTTTTGGAATGACAACAGGAAGGCGGCTGAAACAAGCCAAAAAGCGAGCGGTCTGACAAAGCTGATCGAGACATGGGAAAAGATGCAAAATGAGTGCGAGGAATTGAAAAGTTTGTTGCCGGAAATACATCCGGAGAAGGATGAGGGGGGCGCCGCGGAATTTACGCAGATGGTTGAAAAACTGGCGGAAAGCTGGCGCCGCCTTGAAATTTCCACATTCTTTAGCGGAAAATACGATACAAACAGCGCAATCGTTTCGATTCACGCCGGAACAGGCGGGACTGATGCGCAGGATTTCGCGGAGATGCTACTGCGCATGTATATGCGCTACGCGGAGCGGATGGAATTTGCCACCGAGTTGATGGATAAATCCGTAGGTGAAGAAGCCGGCATAAAGAGCGTGACATTCGCGGTGAAGGGCCAGTTCGCTTATGGCTATCTGAAAGGCGAGGCAGGCGTACACAGACTGGTGCGGCTGTCCCCATTCAATTCAAAAAATACCAGAGAGACGTCTTTTGTACTGGTGGAAATTTTGCCGGAGATTTCTTTTTCCGAAGAAATAAAAATCGATGCGGATGATCTACGAATAGATGTGTTTAGAGCCGGTGGAAAGGGCGGGCAAGCCGTGAATAAAACAGATTCGGCCGTGCGCATAACTCATCTGCCGACAAATATCGTGGTGCAATGTCAGAACGAACGCAGTCAGCTTCAAAATAAACAACAGGCGATGAGAATTTTGCATTCCAAATTGATAGACGTGATGGAAAAAGAACACGCGAAAGAGTTGAAAGATTTGAAAGGCAAAAAAATAGATATGTCGTGGGGCAATCAAATCCGTTCCTATGTACTGCATCCGTATAAAATGGTAAAAGATCACCGGAGCGGCTACGAGGAGAGCAATCCGGAGGCCGTGCTGGACGGTAAATTGGACGGATTTATAGAGGCGGAGTTAAAAAAAGTGAGGGAATAATGGCTGATGGGTGAGGTGGGAAATGGCGACCGAAGTAGGAAGCTGGTGGCTGAAAGTATCTTTCCCTCTCCGTGTCCGTTTTGCTGTCTTTTTGCTGCATATTCGGACAGGGAGAGCGGGAAAGGAATTTGGCAGAGGTGACAAGCGGCGAAGGCGATAAGCGTCAGAGGTGACGACGGGCCGGCCAGTCTAGCTTTTGGCTTGTGGAAGCCAGATGATGGCAAAAACAGCGGAATGGCTTGTTTGAGCTGAAAAGTCGGCGGATTTCCCCGGGGAAAATTCTAAACAGTTTTTTTGTTGGGGACAATACGGCGGCAATGATATTATGAAAATGCATGGCTAAGCTAAAAATCATCACAGGGGCGGACAATCCGATTTTGCGAAAGAGATCCGTGGAGGTAAAAAAATTCGACGCGAAGTTGAAGAAATTCGCGAAAGATTTGCGGGCGAAAATGGTGGAGGCGGACGGACTGGGACTGGCTGCGCCGCAGGTGGCGGAAAACATACGAGTCGTAGTGGTGACGCTAAACTATGGCAAGCCGAACGCGGTGGCTGTAACGATGGTGAATCCTGTGATCATGTGGCACAGCGAGGAGATGGTGCAGCGGGAAGAGGGTTGTTTGAGCCTGCCCGGGCAGTATGGAAAAGTGTGGAGATGGAAGAAACTGCATGTGGAGTTTCGCGACGTGGAAGGGGAGAGGCATGTTTTGAAATTGGCGGAGCTGGACGCGCGCGTGATGCAGCATGAAGTGGACCACATCGATGGGGTGCTGTTTATAGACAGGATGGGGAAGGGGGAGGGGACGGAGGATTTGTTGATGTAGGGCTAGGCTAGAGCTCGGATGCTTTGTAACCGATCGGAGTATCGTTTTGGCATGTAACTAAAACGCAATATCTTTTGCCACTCTGATCAACAAAATAATAGTATCTTTCGTCACCATCAATAATTGGCTCGTAACGTTGATCGTTTTGAAAATTTTCAGGGGCCATACCAAACATTTGGGACAATTTGCCGACCATGAATCTCCCGTATTTTTTTAGGAATTGGTCATCGACTTCAGTAGCATCTATGCTGTGGGTGAATACGTTGTTTGTCATGATACATTTGGGATATCAATTTGTTCGTTTCCGCTGGTTAGTGTTTGTCTTCCGCTTGAGTCTATCATAACTCCGCCCGCTCGGGACCCTGTTTTGTTCATTCCTTTGCTCATGGCGATGTCATTATTGATTATTCTAACGCCGTTTATTTCTTGTACCGCCTGCATACCACCCCTTTGAGGAGTGTGTCCATGAACGACGACATTCACACCCATATCTTTCAAGTCGGAGGTTATGGCATCTAAATCCCCACGGCTTAGTTTTCCTTTTGAATGTTCTCTACTCCAAAGAAGGTTCTCATATTCTTTACTAAAGTTCTCCAATTCAGTTACATCGCCTTTAATTGCTTTATCAAGTCCTGTTTTGAATTTCGCATTAACATTATCAATACCTCCATTTTTTCTAATAAAGCCAGTAAGATCTCTGGATATCTCGGCATGGACATATAATACATCATCCACCTGTTGAACCAGTTTCATTTCTTTGATGAGATCCAGTGCTCCGTTTTTCTTAAGATGTTCGAGTATCCCTTTGGATCCGCTTTTTTGGAAGATGTCCATTAATTCCGTTCCTGGATTATTAGCCAGCCATATATTCATCATCTCTTTATTCCCCATGATTCCCCTCAGAAGCATATCCTCGTGATTACCAATCAAAACCTCTATGTCGGCTCCCTGTTTTCTTAGCTCCTGAATTCTTTTAACAATTTGGACAGATTCCTCTCCTCTATCGAATATATCCCCGGTCTGTACCAATTTTTTATTACCTCCGATCCATTTCCCGCTTTTATCTGTCAAACCTTTTTTTAGCAATGACTCGTTAAATGCTGTCAGGTCTCCGTGTAAATCACCGATCGTCACTACTCCTGTCGGTCTTTTTACCTGTTCGTATGGGAGTCTTTCAGGATTTCGTCTTGGCCCTTTAATCTTTGCTGATTTAGCTATGGCTGCTTGTCGTTCGTTTAGTTCGGTTTTTTTTGGTGCGTTCACGGCTTCTTTTGGCTTTGCCTTAAGCTTTGGAGCTGGTTTTACCCTAACTCCATCAATTGCTCCCACCAATTCTTCTGTACTCATTTTCCCTGGGACCCATTTTCCATTTTTCAAAGTCACATAGGCAAACTCGCCGTTTTTGTTGCTTCCGACAATTCTAATATCGATCGCTTTTCCGCTTCTTGGTTTAAATTTGATTGTATCGATTGGCGAGAAATCTCTGCCAGCGCCAACATCTATCCTCTCCAATGAATCCAGCGGGTTGAATTTGTTTTCTTTGAAAAACGGATTGTTTCTCATCTCTTGCATCATCGCGTCGTGGGATTTTCTCAACCCTTGAATTAGGGTTTCGGGCTTTGTTGATTGCAATAATGTTTTACCGTCTTTTTGATACGAATAAATAATCTCTCCTGTTTTGGGATTTTTGCCGACAATATCAATTTTCACGGATTTACCGGATGGGCTGATATAGTCCATCTTTGCGTGAGGTGTAACCCTAATCTCGTTTGTAAGTTTGATTTCGTTCCCAGCATTGAACGGTTTAAATGCGGCCCCACCTTTTTCAAATTGTTTGATATTCGCAGACTGGACTATTTTATCAATTTTATCTTGCGGAACTCCGTGGCTTTTGAGCTCTCCTGTAAGCCTGCTTGTAAATGGCATAAGCTCCTGCGTTATGCCCCTTCTAAATCCTTGTCCTCCTACAAAGGCCATCATGGTCCACTCGCCGGCACCAGGATGGATTTGTTCGGCGACAGTAGCGGCGGCCATTGATCGTGCCATATCAAGAGTAATCGTTGTTCCTCCTGCGAGTAGACGCCGACCCCAAACACTTTCAATTTTGGCAAATTCAGGAGACTCAAAGAGAGCTTTGCCCCCAAGCTTCATTCCTTTAAATGCAGCTTGGGCCATTTTTTTGCTGATGAATACTGTTGGTTTTACGGTCGCAAATTTGACTCCTTCCTTAGCCAGATGTAGAGGAACCTTGATTCCGGTTTTTGCGGCTCCCGCCAAAACTTCGCCCGCACCTTTCTGGACCACTTCTTCTGCGGCAGCCTTGGCTGCTTCTTTAGCCGCAATTTGTGAGCTTCTGCGTATAGTCCATGCTGAAACCTTTCCTCCAGCTTCACTGGCGGCTTTAGCGACTGCTTTTTGGGCGGCTTCTGTGGCCGCGACTTCAGCACCTTTTGCGACAGCCTTAGTGGTTAGCTTGCCTGAAGCTTGAGCAACGATCTCGGCGGCGGCTTTTTGAGCAGCTTCTTTAGCTGCAGTTTCAGCCGCAACTTTTACAACAGTCTTTGCGGCGGCTTCTGCTGTCACCCGTGCGGCAACGCGGGAACCAACTTTTCCGGCAACTTTTCCGACCGCTCCGCCGACTCCCGGCATTACGGCAAGAGAGACGTCGTTCCATTCATGAGCGATGTTGCCGACTTTTTCCCAAGCACCTGGGCCGATGTCACCGATATTTTTGCCTATACCGGTATCGCCATAGTCAGTTTTAATTTGATCGTATAATGGTTTGGCGGCTGCAAAATCCACATTTGTTTCGAGCCATTTGGCTCTTTGAAACAGGAGGTAGGCTTCTTCGTCTTTTTTAGCAACACGGTTTTCATTGATAAGAGTGGCGGTCAATTTGCCTTCAGAACTGGAGAGATATCCCTTCATCAAAGCAAGCCCTTTGTCGCTTATTCCGCTGGCTTTTAGTTTTGCCAAATCTTTTGAGTTCATGGCGGCCAACATGGCCAAGGTTTTTTCACGTCCGTTTGCTTTCAGATAACTGTCGAATATCTTACGGCCGGCTTCTTCGGTCTTCATTTGCCCTAAGGCTTCCCTGCTTAATTTTGCTTTTGTATCATCATACCCCTCGGTGCCTGCCATTCTGGAAAATAGATTGAGAGCTTTTTGCTGTTGCCAGAGGCTTCCAGTTTTTTTTTGGTCTGCCGCGGCAAGAGTAGCCAAATGTTCATAACCATGTGCTTGGATTGTTCCTACGCCTGCGGCGAGGGGGGCGACGGCGGGTTTTGGGGCTGGTTTGTTTGTTTTGGCTGATTCAGGTTTTTGTGCAGACGAATTGGCGACGAGAGGATCGGGGGTGGGTTTAGACTTTTCTTCTTGAGCTTTTTTATTATCCATTGCTTCTCCTTCCTTGTCTGCCGATGAAGTGATGGTGACGCCTGCGTTTATGGTTGCTGCAGTCTCGGTTCCAGTGGCGATTTTAGCAGATTCTTCCATCTCAACGCTCCAGACGCCATTTTTTTCAACAAGCGTTCCGCTACCTTTCCCAGCCAAGGGATCTTTGCCATCATTCTCTATGAATTTGCGGATACGCCAAATTCGTTGAGTTTCATTTGTAAGCTTGGTGCGATAAGTTGCCAGTTCTAAATTTTCCCCAGTCAAGCTATATGCTTTTAATTTTTCGCTTTCATCCAAACCGTCTTGATTTTTAGCATTAGTCTTTATTTGTGCATAAAGATCATCATTCTTTTTTTGTATTGCCGCTTCCTGTTTTTCAAGGTCTTTAAGTACTTTTTCTTTATCAAAC
>JBAZZM010000040.1:0-8425 GCA_041658805.1 Candidatus Altimarinota bacterium
TTTTGAATGAAACCATACTAGAAATACTTTGACTATTGGAGGATAATCCTTGGTTAACTCTATATACATTTTGCCGACATCCCATAAAAACCACTCTGTTTCTTCCGGATGGAATTTAAGTAATTGATCTGGATCTTTGTTTGCGTGTTTAAAAAAGTTTTCTGCTTCGTTAAACATTTTAACTACTTCATCTTTTTTTTCTGGTTTTGTCCTTTTTATCATGACGTCTTTCAATGTTGACTCTTTACCTTGTTTTCTGCATAGATCTCTAAGGATAGTATGAGAGGCGGCAGATAATGTATGAATACTAATAGGATCTTCATTATTTAGGAAAAGTCTAATGGCAATCTCTAACTGTCTTTTTGCTGCATCAAGTTTAGATATAAAAATGTGTCCTTCCATAAGTGGTTTTAATTATTTTGCCTAACTCTCTTCTATGCTATCGCCCCCCCTACTTCTTCCCCTTTTTCCCTTTCCCATCAACCACTTCCGCTTCCACAGGCTCGTCCTCTTTCTTTTCTTCGCCTTTCTTGTAGACCTTCGTGCCGTCGTCCTCGGGTTTGGCTTCGGAAGCGCCGGCGGATTTGTACATTTCGGCGCCGACTTTTTGGATTTCCTGACTCAAGTCTTCGTAGCCCTTGGCCAAAGCGTCAGAATCGGCGTTCTTGTCTTCCAAGAGCTTTTTCAAGCTGTCTATTTTTTCCTGGACGGGTTTTTTGATGTCGTCGGAGACTTTGTCGCCAGCGTCTTTCAGGGTTTTTTCAGATTGGAAGACCAAGGACTCGGCTTTGTTTCGGACTTCAATCGTGTCTTTCTTTTTCTTGTCCTCTTCGGCGTGTTTTTCGGCTTCCTGACGCATCTTTTCGATCTCGTCTTTGGAGATGTTTGAACTACCGGTGATGGTGATGTGCTGGGTTTTATTTGTAGCTTTGTCTACTGCTTTAACGTTGAGGATGCCGTTTGAGTCGATGTCGAAAGTGACCTCTACTTGTGGGACGCCGCGTGGCGCTGGCGGGATGCCGTCGAGCTGGAAGTTTCCTAAAAGTTTGTTGTCGGTTGCCATTGGACGTTCACCTTGGAATACTCGCACGTCCACGGAGGTCTGGTTGTCGGCCGCGGTGGAAAAGACCTGTGATTTGGATGTCGGGATGGCGGTATTTTTTTCAATCAGGATCGTGTTTACGCCGCCGAGGGTTTCTATTCCAAGAGAGAGAGGGATGACGTCCACGAGAAGGATGTCTTTGACTTTGCTGTCGCCCTGCAGAATGCCGCCCTGAATGGCGGCGCCGATGGCCACGACTTCGTCTGGGTTTAGGCCGCGGTGAGGTTCTTTGCCAAAAATCTTTTTGACCTTTTCCTGAACGGCGGGCATGCGGGTGGAGCCGCCAACGAGCAGAATCTCGTCGATGTCGCCGGCGTAGATTTTGGCGTCATCCATGGCTTTTTGGCAGGGCTCTTCGGTTTTTTCGATGAGGTCCATGACCAAATCCTCGAGTTTGCTGCGCGTGAGTTTCTTTTCAAAATGTTTCGGGCCGGAGGAATCGGAAGTCAGATATGGCAGAGAGACTGTGGTTTCGTGCACGGTGGAAAGTTCGCATTTGGCTTTTTCGGCGGCCTCTTTGACTCGTTGGAGAGCCATCTTGTCTTTGGAGACGTCGATGCCCTGCTCCTTTTTAAATTCGTCAATAATCCACTGCATGACGCGCTGATCGAAGTCGTCACCACCGAGCTGTGTGTCACCGTTTGTGGATTTGACCTGAAAAACGCCCTCGCCGATTTCCAGGATGGAGATATCGAAAGTTCCGCCACCGAGATCGTAGACGGCGATTTTTTTGTCTTTGGACATTTTGTCCATGCCGTAGGCGAGAGCCGCGGCGGTTGGCTCGTTGATGATGCGTTTGACGTCGAGACCGGCGATCTTTCCTGCGTCTTTTGTGGCCTGACGCTGGGAGTCATTGAAATAAGCTGGGACTGTGATCACGGCTTCTTTGACATCAAAGCCGAGATAGGCTTCGGCGTCGGTTTTGAGTTTCTGGAGAACCATGGCGGAGATTTCAGCCGGGCGGCGCTCTTTGCCGTCGAGAACGATTTCCACTTCGCCTTCCTTTCCTTTGACGCATTTGTAGCCGACTTTGGAAATGTCTTCCTTGCACTCGCTTTGCTGGCGGCCGATGAAGCGTTTGGCGGAATAAATAGTGTTGTCCGGATTTGTGGTGGCCTGGTTTTTGGCCACGATGCCGACTAAGCGTTCGCCGCTGCGGATAGCCACAACGGACGGGGTGGTGCGGGCGCCTTCAGCGTTTGGAATGACGGTGACTTCACCGCCTTCCATTACGGCCACGCATGAGTTTGTCGTTCCAAGATCTATACCAATTATCTTTGTCATAATTTTTGATAAGTTAAAAATGTTAGCACTCAATATTTTAGAGTGCTAAGGGGGAGAGGTCAAGGGGAAAATTTATGAATGTGGCCACGCCCTATTTTCCCCACCATTTGTCCGGCGGAACATAGGGTTTAATAAACTCATCCATGATTTCTTTGTCGGTTTTGGCCGGTTGAATTTCAACCGGACGGAGATTGATTTCCTTGTCTTCAACAATCAAAGCGAACCAGCCGCTGCCGCAAAGATGTCGGCAATCTCTGGGGATCGTGATTTGGAATTTTGGTGAGATTTTGATGAGTTTCATAGGGGGTGCTGGTTAAGGGTAGGTTTTATGGGTAGGCGGGCAGATCGATGTGTGCTTCCGCGGTTTGTAAAATAGTAAAAAAATCGGAAAATTTTACTTTTTGTCTATTTTACGATTGGCAAAAGAGACACTAGCACAGACTTCTTAAAAAAGTTTAAAGTTTTTCTTAAATTTTTCTAAAGAGATTTATTGAAGTCGGAGGCGAGGATTTCCATGAGGAAGTGGTCGAGGAATTTGCCTGCTTTGAAGGTGTCCTTTCTCATGAGGCCGACCGGTTTGAAGCCGCACTTTTTGTAGCAGGCGATGGCCCGTTTGTTGGTTGGAAAAACTGTGAGCCGGACTTTGTTTAATTTGAGTATTTTGAAAGCATAGGCGAGAAGAGTTGTGATGGCGTCTGTGCCGTAGCCTTTTCCCCAGAAATTGGAATCGCCGATCATAACGCCGAGCGTGCCTTTTTTGTGAAGTCTTTCGATGGACATGATGCTCACATTGCCAATGTATTTTTTTGTTTCCTTGTCGATGATGGCGAAAGTTTTATCGTTTCGGTCCTTTTTTATTTTGCGAAACCACTTGAGTTCTTCTGACCATTTTTTGGGAGGGACTACCGCAAGGAATTGGTTTACTTTAGGCGTTTTTACCCAATTCCAAGCAATGCGAAGATGTTTCAGTTCGAATGGTTCGAGAGTGATTTTTTGGCCTGTCAATTTCATGTTCCAACTTTAACTTTGGCATGTCTAAGCACTTTTCCGTTTAGCGTGTAGCCGGCTTCGAGTTCTTCGATGACGGTGTCTTTGGGGCCTTGGCCTTGGAGGACGGCTTCGTGGAGGTTTGGGTCAAAAGGCTGGTTTAGAGTTTGCATTTTTTGGAGGCCGAAGTCGGTGAAAATTTTGTGGAGTTCGGTGAGGGAGAGCTCGATTCCTTTGAACCAGTCTTTGGCGGAATCGGGGACGTGAGTGGCGGCGCGGTCGAGGTTGTCCACGACGGGGAGAATTTTCTTTATGAGTTCGCCGCTAGCCATAGCGAAAATTTGAGTGCGTTCTTCTTCGGTGCGGCGGCGGAGATTTTGCATGTCGGCCACCTGGCGTTTGGCGAGCTCGGTCATTTCGGCGAGCTCTTTTGAAAGTTTTTCCAGATCAGCCTTTTCGGTTTTTTGCTTTGGTTTTGTATGTGGATTCATTTTTCGAGTAGTTTTTTAATTTCCTGAACGATGGCGATATTGAAAGGGTAGTTCATGCGCTTTGGGCCGAGGATGCCGAGGTAGCCTTGGTAGTCATCGTGAAAGTATTTGCTGACTATGATGGAACAACTTTGGATCTGCGAGAGGATATTTTCTTCTCCGATGAAGGTGCGGACTGTGTCGTTGATTTTGAGTGAGGCGAGGGTGCGGACGAAGTTGTCTCCGCGTTCGAGCATTTCAAAAACCTCGCTGGCGCGGACGGTGTCGCCGGCGAATTCTGGCTGTCGGAGAACGTTCGACATTCCCAGAAAAAAGGCGCGTGGGTTGTCCGGAGTTGTGGCGAAACTGACGAGGTCGGTGGCGCGGGCCATGATGGAAACTGCGTCGTAGAGCTGTTCGCGGAGTTTTTCGACTTTGTATTCGAGTTGGATTGTTTTGAGCACTTGGAGGGCTTCGCGGCGGCCGCCTTCGTAATCGGCCATCTCGTCCACGAAAACGCGGTAGCCTTTGTCTGTGGGGACCCGTCCGGCGGAAGTGTGCGGCTGGTAGATGAAGCCTTCGTCCTCGAGCGCGACCATGTCGTTGCGGATGGTGGCGGGCGAGACGTGAAATTTATAGCTGACGAGAATCGTTTGTGAGCCCACCGGTTCGGCTGTGGCAATGAAGTGTTTCACGATGGCGCTCAAGACAAGTTTTTTGCGATCTTCGGACATTGGGGAAAAGAGTGATTGTTAGCAGTGAAGATTATACAGTGCCAGCGGGTTGTGGGCAAGAAAGGGCTTTGATCAAACTGAAGAGTTTTTGCATTGATTGGGCCAGCGTTGGAATATCGTTTTCCGTGGCATGCGCAATGACGGAGTCGTGGATTTGTTCGAGCTGGGTCTCCGTAAGTGAAACCGGGGCTAGATGTCCTATGGTGCCTTCTTCCAGTAAATTATGAATCGATAACAGATGGCCCATTTTATGCAATTCTCTGTCGATTGGGTCATTTGAACTTTCTCCATCAAAGGTCATATTCCCTGATGTTTTGTCTGACCTGATAATTACTGTGGCTCCGGCAAAAAGTGGTTCTATTTTGTTGTTTCCGGTCTCACATGATGCGTAGTCTCCAATGGCATATAAAATTCTAAGCAGACCTTTTTCAGAAGGTAAGATTTCTTTGATTTCGATTTCGATTTCCATTTTTCGCCTTTCGGGGTTCCAGACTTGAATCGTAATTTTGTCTTTTGAAACTTCGATTAGGCGAAAAGCGTTGGTTATTAATTTTCCACTTATTCGATAGCAGTGAATAAGTTCTCCACTTACAGAGTATGATCCTCCAATTATGATTGGCAAATCCTTTGTTCCCTTCAGGCAGTTTTTTGTTTCTAACATTGCTAACAATGCTTGTTTTAGCTGATTTATTTTTTCCGGAGTAATGTGAAATATGTTTATTGCTTTCAATTCAATCAGCGGAGGAACAACCGTGCTGTTGTTGGACAGGGGATGCTCCGTTTCTTCCGTGAAATTATTCATTTGTGAAATATATCCTCTTGATTCGTTGTAATGCATTATTTGCTTGTGTCTTGACCATTCTTCGAAATCGACAGGAACGATGTTGATATCATGATCGTTTTTTCTTACCTCTATTCGTTGGTACTTTTCCGGAATTCTGATGATGTCTATGGCGATTGCCGGAAAATATCTTTTGAGAAATTTAGCAATTAATTCGCATCCAAATTTTTCTCCTTGGCCGGCATAATAGAGTCCAATTTTTAATCCTTTTCCTTCATTTGTCTCAAGTGAGAATTGAGCTAAATCAAGTTCACTGGCGAGAGGGTTTAGTGCCGCAATTGTTAGTGGAGAAAGCTCGGCTTCTTCGACGCGACTTTTAATGCGTTCCAAGACTTCGGCAAATTCTGCTTCAGGCGATTTTTCGGCTTGCTGGACCGGTTCTGCCAGATGAATATCGGGGTTTTCAGTAAATTCTTGTAATTGTTCTTGCATGATGGTGTTTGGAGGGTTGCCATTTTACCATGATTCAAAATAAAGTCAATGAGCGACTTTCTGGGCTTTTTCTCTGGTATTGCCTTGGATTAGAGGGATATAAAATTTTTCAATGAAGGCTTTGATGAATTCGACCGGATATTTGCAAAAGACAGGATCAAGTGAAACCGTGTAAATGGTTGGATATTCCGGTGATTCTGATTTTTTTGTGATTTCATGTTGGAGGGCGTCGAGAAGGAAGTTCAGTCTTTTTTGAAATAATTCTAAATTATTATTTTCTTTATCTTCTTTTATGCAAGCGCAAAAGTCTGCATCGATTGAGTATATGGAGAAACGATTTTCAGCGATGATTTTGGAAAGAGGGTCTGGCGATGTGGGAGAATCTGTGAGGTAGTCCGCGCTTGGGGGATAAATCAAAGTCGTGTCGGTGTTCGGCTTCCGAATAGCGGCACCAATTTGTGGGAAAAATGTGGCTAATGCTTTTAAAAAAGTTTCCACATCGCGATGTGATAGTCGGATTAATCTTTGGAATTTGTTTGAGGCTTTTTGTTCCGGTGTTTCTATGAAATCTTGAATTGCGATTCTAATTTGTTCGGAAGTAATTGTTCTCCGGTTTAAATGATAAAGTTGTGTCTTTGGATTATATATTGAATAGTTTACAGTTCGACTACCAGCGGCGTCATGACGTGCATCAATGTGCATGATTGACGGGTCTTCTACATTTCTAAAAAGATCTTGGCGTAAAGCCAAGGCGATTGCCGGGATTATTTCTCCGTGCGTATCTACGATGATCATGTCTTCGTCCTCGAGTTCGAATCCCAAAAAAAGTTTTTTGTGGTTTCCAAGAACATAAATATCGCCAGTTTTTCTCACGAGGATGGGAGTTCCCAGCAGGCTCTTTCTGAACGGAATGTGTCCGATCAATCTTCCCCAGTCAGGGGTTTTATCTATGCTGGTTGTTGGTGAGAGGAGTTTGGTCTTTAGCATGGCTCACCATCTTGACAGCTATTTTAATTTCGTCAAGCCTCCTTTTTCCCGATGTACTCAACCAAATCGACTACGCGTTCGGAGTAGCCCCACTCGTTGTCATACCATGCGAGGACTTTGACCAAGTTGCCATCGATAACTTCTGTTGAGAGGCCGTCGATGATGGAGGAGAAAGACGAGCCCTTGTAGTCGATGGAGACGAGAGGTTCCATGCTGACGGCGAGAATTCCTTTGAGCGGGCCTGCGGCGGACGCGGTAAAGGCGGCGTTGATTTCTTCGGCGGTGGTGGATTTTTTGATTGTGCAGACGAGGTCGACGAGGGAGACAGTGGAAGTCGGGACGCGAATGGCGAGGCCGTTTAGTTTGCCTTTGAGATGCGGGAGAACCAAGCCGACGGCTTTGGCGGCGCCGGTGGAAGTGGGGATCAGGGACATGGCGGCGGCGCGGGCGCGGCGAAGGTCTTTGTGCGGCAGGTCGAGGATGTTTTGGTCGTTGGTGTAGGCGTGGATGGTGGTCATCAGCCCTTTTTCGATTCCGAAATTGTCATCGAGGACTTTTGCAAATGGGGCCAGACAGTTTGTGGTGCAGGAGGCGTTGGAAATGATGAAGTGCTTTTTTGGATCGTAGTCTTTTTCGTTTACCCCGAGAACTACAGTGAAGTCGATTTCGTCTTTTGCGGGAGCGGTGAGGATGACACGTTTGGCGCCGGCCTTTAGATGCTTTGACGCGCCTTCTTTTTTGTTGAAAACACCGGTGGCTTCGATGACCAGATCAACCTTGAGTTCTTTCCAAGGAAGGTGTTCGGGATCCATTTCTTTGAAAACTTTAAAAGGCTTTCCGTCGACGAGAATGGCGTCATCTGTTGAGCCGACCTCATTCTTTAGCGTGCCGTAGTTTGAGTCGTATTTGAGCAGATGGGCCAGAGTTTTGGCGTCGGTGAGGTCGTTTATGGCGACGATGTCAAAGGCGTTTCGCTCGAGATTGATGCGGAAAACTTCACGTCCAATTCGCCCGAAACCGTTGATTGCGACTTTCAGTTTCATATAAAATGTGGTTAGAATGTGCTCCGCGAAGTATAAATGTGTTTATGAAAAATGTTAAGGTCAAAGATGTTGTGAAAATTTTGGAATCTGGCGGAGTGGTGATGCACCCGACCGAGACTTGCTATGGGCTGGCTGTGGATGTGATGAATGAGGGAGGCTTAAAAAAATTGTATGAGGTAAAAGGGCGGGATTTCAACAAGCCTGTTAGTATGTTTGTGGCGGACTTGGAAATGGCGCAAAAATACGGCGTGTTTTCGGAAAAAGCTTTGGAACTGGCAAAAAAATACTGGCCGGGGGCGCTGTCGATAGTGGTGCCGCGGACGTGGGAGTTGCCTGCGTTCTTTAATAAGGGAGAAAAATTCGTGTCGATGAGAGTATCGGGAGATGAGTTTTGTAGGGAGATGGTAAAGGAATTGGGCCGGCCGGTGACGACGACGAGCGCAAATATGGCTGGTGAGCCGGAGCTGTATGAGGCAAAGGCTTTGGAAGGAGTGGATTTGGTGGTGGATGGTGGGAAGATTGAGATGAGAAAGCCCTCGACGATA
>JBAZZM010000041.1:0-8250 GCA_041658805.1 Candidatus Altimarinota bacterium
AGGTTCTCAAAATAATGTGCGGTTGGAACGTTTTGTGAGAGCGTATATGGCGCATCCCGAAGACGCGAACAAACTTTTGGTTAGACAGGAGAAGGCCTGGCAGGCTAAAATCTAGGTCCAATGAAATACAACTGGGCGATAATCGGGCACGAGAAGCAGCTGACGCGGATCGAGGCGGATATTGAATCCGGGAATTTGGCGCACGCCTATGTGCTGGCCGGAACGGACAGTGTCGGGAAGTTTTCAATTGCCAAAAAAATGGCCGGAATTTTGCAGTGTGAGAATGATTTTTGTCATAAATGCGCAGCCTGTTTACAGGTTCGAAGCGGCAACCATCTGGACACGATGGAATTTGCGGATGACGGCGAGTCGATCAAGATCGAGCAGGTGCGCAACATCATCGATCGATTGTCGATGACGGGACAAAGCCGTTATAAAATAGTTTTGATTGAGAATATGGAGAGGATGACGCTGGAGGCGGCAAACAGTTTTTTGAAGATTTTGGAGGAGCCGCCGACGCGGACGATTTTTATCATGACCACGGACGATATTCGGCGGCTCCTTTCAACGGTGATTTCACGGGTGAGGGTGATCAAGTTTTCGAGTCTGCCGGTGAGTTATTTGATCGAGAAATTGCATGAGCTTTATCCGGAAAAAGAGGTGGAAGCGATCAAGCACGCCAGCCTGCTTTCGCTTGGCAAGACCGGTAAGGCGGTGGACCTGATAGAGCAGCCGGAGATGCTGGCCAGCTATACCAAGGCTTATTTTGACGTACAGAATTTTCTGGAAAGGAAAAATATCACGGATCGTTTTTCATACGTGGCGGAGCTGGACGAGGACGAAACGCAGCGCGCGATTTTTTCTTTTTTGGAAATCATGACGCATGTTGTTCGCACAAAACTTTTGGAAGGCGGCATTGAAAAAGAGCGGGGAATGGTTATACTCTCCAAAGCGGCTGAAGCCGGCAAGCTGATTCGGAAAAACGTGAACGTAAAGCTGGTTTTGGAAAACTTAATGCTTCAATTATGAGCACAAAGGTGACCGGAATTCTCTCTGAATTTTCCGGACAAATAGTGGAAATTCCTTTCAATGAAAAGACCGGCGTAAAAGTGGGGGATGCTGTGATCTTTCGGGACGCCGATGAATGCGAAGAATATGGCCTCGTGAAATTTGTAAATCGCGATACGACCGATAAGGAGAAGGTGCTTTTTTCTTCGGCGATTTTGCGGTTGGCCAGCCCTCACGATTTGCAAAAAGTCGAAACGCACAATGAAAATGTCGAGCAAACTTTGCGCAGCTCAAAAAAGCTGGCGTCAAAATATGACTTGGATATGCAGGTTTTCAGGGCCAGCTATTCTTATGACGGCAAGAAGCTACATGTCACTTTTACGGCCGAAGACAGGGTGGATTTCCGTGATCTGGTGAAAGAGATGGCGTCGCTTTTTAAGAAGCAGATTTATCTGCGACAGGTCGGCCCGCGCGATCGTGCAAAGATGCTGGGCGGACACGGGCGTTGTGGACGGGTGCGCTGCAGTACCGCATTCTTGAAAGATTTGGAGAGTATAAATATGGACATGGTGCGCGTGCAGGGGCTGGAGAGCCGTGGCAGCTCAAAACTGTCCGGAGTGTGCGGAAAATTACTCTGCTGTTTAAAATTCGAAATTGATACATATAAAGAATTGCGCAAGAAGATGCCGAAAATCGGCGACGCGATCAAGGTGAAAAAAACGGTTTCGGAAAATTTTCAGGAAGGGTGGATAACCGGTTTGGACATTTTAAATCAGAAGGCCCGCGTGGAATTGGCAAACAGAACAAATATGATTGTCGAGGGAAGAGATATCGAAAAGGTGAAAAAAGGCGATGTTTGGGAGAATTTTGAATACAAGGAAGAGAAAGATCAAACCGCGATAAGCAAGGCGGTAAAAGTGGACGAAGATTCGGTGGAAACTTTTATGGACGATGAGTCGAAAAAGCTGGTTAAGCAATAATTTATGTGGACATATTTACTGATTTTATTGGCTGTAACGGCGCTGTTGGTGATTTTTGTGCGACGAACGATTCTTTTTTTAAGAAAGCGGAATGAGCCCCGAAGAAAGCCGGAGGATAAGCCAAAAGAGAAGACTGTGAAAGTCGAAAAAGTCGGCCGGAAAGAGGCCGTTGAGGTTGGCGCATTCTTTCAAAAGGGCGAGTCTCTGCTGAAAGCCGGTAAAGAGGAGGAGGCTATAAAATTGTTTGTTCAGGCGTTGGCAATAAATCCGGCGCATCTGGAAACACAACAAAAGCTGGCCATGCTTTACATGCAAAAGCAGATGTATGCGGCGGCTTCCGCGCTGTTTCGACAGTTGGCGGAGCAAACCAAAGATCCTTTGCATTACAGCCATCTTGGGCTGGCTATGTTTCAGCAAAGCAATTTTGAGGAATCCCGCGACGCTTATCAAAAGGCTGTTGAGCTGGATTCGACACGGCCACAAAGATTTGCCAGCCTGGCGCAGGTTTATCGCAAACTTGGCGAGACGCAAAACGCCATCATCGCTTTAAATAAGGCGCTGGATATTGATTCGAAAAATTTGGAATTTTTGCTGCTGCTCGGGGACCTGCAGGTTGAAGTCGGAAATTTGGAAATCGCTTCTGAAATCGCGGCGCAGGTTGTAGAGCTGGATTCGGAAAACGAGGCGCTGAAAGATCTCGTGAGGGCCATAAAAACTACAAAGAAGGAGTAGTCAGCTCCGGCGAATCGGGTGCAACGAGAATTTTGGCGGGGATGGCCCTGTAGCTGGAGTTGATGGTTTCGGTTTTGGTTGTGCCGTCGGCAAAGGTGATGTAGCGATACCAAAGAGCTTTAAAGCCATTGTGGGCTTTTTCTGTTTGCTTGGAACGGCCGGAGGAGATGTCCGGACTGGCGATGTAGATGGGTTTTCCGGCGCTGGTGTTAGCGGAAATATATGGTCCGTCCATTTTGACGCTGCGACCATCGGAAGTGCCGTAAAAAATTACATAGAGTTCGGCGTCGTTGTCGACGAAAGTTTGGACCAAAATGTTGTGGCCTGTATCATTTTTGAATTTTAAATCTTGGGAACCGAGATAAATCGTTGCGTCCAAGCCGTGGCCGAGAATCTGTGAATAATATGTGACGGCATAGGAATGTTCGCGGCGCTCGGTAACAGGTAAACCGGCGAATAAAATGGCGCGGTAAAAAGTGGTGGAAAGCTGGCAGATGCCGCCGCCGTATTCGGGGATAGTGCCTTCGGGTTTGATGACCAGTTCTTTGCGATAGCCACTGATCGCGTCGACGTTGCCGAGATGTTCGTTGAAGGAAAATTCTTCGTCGGGTTTGATCAGGAGGCCGTTGAATTTGGAGGAGCCGACGTTGATGTTGTAGATGCGGTTTGGCGGAGACCCGTAGTATGAGGTGTGGCCGACCGAAAGTCGGTCTTTGATACCGAGCGAAGCGAGGTCGTCGGAGACCGTGATCTTTGGGGCGAGGGTGATCACCGGAATTGGAACGTCCGAAATGTTGCTTTCGACAGCCAGTTCGATAGCTTTCTTGAGATGATCGCGCTGGACCATTCTGCCGTCGCGACCGCGGCCCTCGATAATGACTTTGCTATCCTTGTCTGTATAAATATTTACATTTTCAACTGGAATATCCAGCCATTTGGAAAGTTCGGCGTCTACAAATTCGTTTAATTTTTTCGGGTCAATTTCGATGGCGATATAGTTCTCGGTTTTTGCAAAATTATTTGCCAGAGAAAGATTCCAGTTGTCGGATTTTAGAATTTGGCCGGTGAATGGTAGTGTGATTTCCTGTTTTGGCGTGAAAGTGACCCAGTCGAGATGCTGGGAGAGACTGAAGTGCCAGTCGTCGCTGTAAATCGGGTCGAGGAGGTTGATTTTTTGGCGGAGACTGGCTTCAATCTTTGGACGGGCTTCCTCCAATATAGTGGCTGTGATGGCTGGGGATTTTTGCGAAGAGGTTAGGATCAGGTCTTTGATTTGTAAATTTTCGGCGGAATTTTTCAGCTCGCCGAGAAGCGTATTTGTGTCGGCCACGATTCCGCTTTTTTCCGGCATAACTGTAAGTTTTTTCCCTTTTTCGAAATAAAAGATGGCGTTGCGCGGAGACTTTTCTGCAAGTAAAAACGCCTGCTCAAGTGCGGCTTCCGCTTTTTTATAATCGAGTTGAATGATGAGCGGATGAACCTCTTTGTGTGCACCGGTTGAGAAAATCCAGTTCAATAACGTAACTTTACGGGCGTCGATTTTTTCCAAGGTGTTCAGGGTGTCGTTGACCAAGATTTGGATGCCGAGATCGTCCGGACTAAATGTTGCTGATTGGGCATCGAGGTTGATCTTCATTTTGCTTTTGGAGAATTTTTCGGTAGCGGCGTTAAGCTTCGTTTTAGCTTCTGAAAGCGACATATATGAAATATCCTGGTTGGCCACGACGGTGCCCGGCGAAAAGCGTCCGTTGATGGAAAATTTCACGAGGATAGTTGAAAACGCCAAAAAAATTCCGATGGTCAGTCCGATTAAAAGAGGTCGTCTAAACTTTTTAAGAATGTCTTTCATGTTCAACGGCTTCCATTTCGTTGGGAATTTCGCGAGTGGACGATCGTTCTTTTTTCTTGATTCTCAAAATCTTTTTCAAAATGCGTATGAAAATTTTTTCTTTTTTTGGTTGAAAAAGGGATGGCTGGTTTTCTTTTTTTGGAGTCATGGCTGCGCCGACCACAGAACCGATAGCGCCTCCAATGACCGCACCCATAATGACCTTTTCGAGAAGGCGTCTTTTCTTTTCATCTTTTCCTCTTTTGAAAAATCCAAACATCGATTTTTATTTAAATTTTATTTGGCAATTTCAGTCGCGTCCGTTCGCCTGATAACATTTACTTTTACCTTTCCCGGGTAGCTCAATTCTTTTTCTATTTTTTCAGCGATGTTTGTGGCGAGTGGCTTCATGGCTTCGTCGTTGACCATTTCAGGGTCGACCATGACGCGCAATTCGCGTCCGGCGGAGATCGCAAAGGCTTTTTTAACACCCTCAAAGGACTGACCTTTTTCTTCGAGCGCCTGCATACGATCGATGTATTGTCCGAGAGATTCCTGCCGCGCGCCTGGACGGCTGGCGGAGACGGCGTCGGCCGCGATCACGCTCCAAGCTTCCGGAGTTTTTGGAGGTTCGGCCTCGTGATGTGTCCATGCCGCATGCACTTCTTCCGGTTTGAACCCATATTTTTCCATCAACTGTTTCGTCAAGCGGTCGTGTGTTTCCTGGATTGCCGGGTCCTGATCAATGGCTTTACCAAGGTCGTGTAGAAATCCGGCGATCTTGCAGGTTTTGTAATCGATACGTGCTTCGTAAGCAAGCATGGCGGCCATCCAGGCCACCTCCATGGAGTGCTTCATGATGTTTTGGCCGTAACTGGTGCGATATTGCATACGACCGACAACGCCGAGAAGTTCTTTGTTGTCCGAGCGCATACCAAGGCGTTCGACGGCCGTTTTCCCGACCTGATAAAGCTCTTTCTCGAGGTCTTTCTTTGACTCTTCGTTGATGAGTCCGATCACTTTAACGTCAATAACGCCCTTGAAAGTGATTAGTTTCTCGATTATCAGGTGGACCGTGCGGCGTAACACAAGGTTGTAGCAGGCGACGCTTATCGTGTTCGGGAGATCGTTGAAGATAATATCCACTTCCGGAAAAAGTCTTTCGATTTCTGCCAGATTTTCGGCGTTTTTGCCAACAATTTTCCCTTTTATAAAGTCTCTTGGAACTTTGATGAGTACGGTTTTTGTTTCTACCGATGTTGGTGAAGAAAGACGTTGCATGGAATTTTGGAGAATTTTTTTTGCTATTTTTGTCGCGTTTTCCTTGGTGTCTTCTTCAAGTTTTACAAGGCGATCTTCTCCATAAGCCTCCACCTCCTGTTTATGTGCCGCCAAAATCTGCTCTTTGACCGCGTCGTGTTTTAGACCGGTTTTTTTTGATAGTCCGGCGGAAATTTCGGATTCGAATTTCTTGATCTGCTCCTGTTTAAACTGGGCGTCTTCTTGTGCTGTTACTATCTCGAGGCGAAGGTCGTTGTTTCGCAATTCTTTCTTTTCAATGAACGACTCTTTGTTTTTTAGAGCTTCGTTCAGCTTTTCAATTCTTTCCTCACGTTTTTTGCTGTCTGAAGCCGTTCTTTCTTTGATTGATTTGGTTTTTTCGGCCGCCTCCGCCTTTAATTTTTCAGCCTCGGCACGGCTTTCTGTAATAATTTTCTCAGCGTTTTCTTTTCTTTTTTCGAAATCAAAAATTTTTATCCGTCCAAAAAGTATAACCGCGACGGTCATACCGACGACCATGCCAAGGAAAAGTATAGTTAGGTTTGTGAGCATATTTCTTTAAACTTCTTTAGTGTTTGCCTGTTTTGTGAGCTAGATAATAGATGATTGTGTTGGCGGAAACAAGGTTTTGCGCATTTTTTGCACATAATTTAAAGGGTTTTAGATTGTGGTTTATAGTTGAATATTAGTTTAAGGTTGTTTTTACTATTTTTTTGACGTTTATTTATAATAAATGTCAATCCCTATTACTACTGTATTTCTTTAATATATTAATATAAATACATTGCTTTAAAGGAAGATATCCATATAATTGACGAGGGTTTGAAGAAAGAATTAACCTTTAAAAAAGATATATGAAGTTTTTTTGTAATCAAAAGGATTTTGACGAAGCGTTGAACATTGTAAACAAAGCGATTAGTCCAAACAATACACTTCCGGTTTTAAACAATATTTTAATAAAAGCCGAAGGAAAAAAACTATATTTTTCTTCTACAAATCTTGAAATCGCAATAAATTGCAGTATTGATGCCGACGTTCGAAGTGAAGGCGCTATAACCGTTCCCGCCAAACTAATAACAAGCTATATATCACTTTTAACCGACGAAAAAGTCGAGGTAAGCGTGAGCGAAGGAGCGACGCTAAATATAAATTCCTCAAGCTCAAGCACGAAAATAAAATGTATCAGTGCAGACGAGTTTCCCTTGATTCCGAAAATCGACAAAAGTAAAGAATTTACCGTCAAGATCGAAGATTTTATCCTTGGTGTCAACGAGACCGTTTTTGCCGCCTCGGTAAACACGTCCAGGCCTGTGTTGTCCGGCGTTTTAATGCTCGTGAAAGGTGGAGAACTGAAACTTGTCGCGACAGACAGTTATAGATTAGCAGAAAAAAAACTGTCGCTCTCAAAGAAAAGCGACGAAGAGGTTTCCTGTATTGTTCCGGCGAGGACGATGGCCGAATTGGCCAAAATTATCGGAAGGGCCGGAGAAAAGGAGCTTAAGATCAATATTACGAACAACCAAATTTTGTTTACGTCTGATGGCGTTGAGTTAATCTCAAGGTTGATAGAGGGGAAGTTCCCGGATTACGAAAAAATTATCCCAAAGGATCATAAAACAAAGTTTGAGGTTTCGACCGAAGGACTGTCTCTTGTTTTAAAGAGGGTTAGCTTGTTTGCGAGAGAGAATAATAATAGCGTCAGGATAAGTGTTACGAATGACGGGAAGGCTATTATTTCTTCCGATGAAACGAAGGTCGGGGAGGAAAAAGCTGAAATTTTAATTAAAATCGAGGGCGAAAACAATAAAATTTCCCTAAACGCGCAATATCTACTCGATGTTTTAACTTATATCGACGAAGAAAAGGTTTCTTTTACTATGAACGATAAGCTCTCCCCGGCCGTTATCAGGCCTGCGAAAGGAGAGGATTACGTTTACATTATTATGCCTCTAAAGGTTTAACGGTTTTTACCCGATGCGGAATTTAATTTCCTATTTTCCTCACGAGGGGTTGTCCGAGGCTGCACATCTTTTTCGGAACCCCAAAAGCGTAAGTTTTTCCGGCGCCGGCAACGCGTCGTCGAAAGCCATGCTTATTTCCGACCTTTTAAAGGAGAATCATTTTGGCCACGTGCTTTGGGTCGTGAATGACGTGAGCGAGCAGAATCAAATTAAAAAAGCGGTGACGATGTGGGGCGACCGGCCGGTTTTTATTTACACAAAGAAAAACGAAGAAGAGAGGCTTTCTTATCCGACATCGAGCGCTTTCGACAGGGACAAGACGATTGGGCTCGTTGAGTTTGTTTCCCGGACTTACGACCAAAAAGAGGCAATTTTTGTGGTGGACTTCAATTCTTTATTACAAAACTTTCCCGACATAAAAGAGCTTTTGGCGAACCGTGTGGAGATAAAGACCGGAGAG
>JBAZZM010000042.1:0-8073 GCA_041658805.1 Candidatus Altimarinota bacterium
GACATAGACGATGATCATGACCATGGCGATCAGGATGGCGATCATGGCGGCACGGAGGACGCTTTCGCCGAGGACAGGGCCGATGGTCGTGAAACGAGGTTCAGTGTATTTGGGCAATTTGGCTGTAAGTTTGGAGGTCAGGTTTTCGTGCTGATCGGTGGTCAGATATTTGGATTTGACGATGAAATCAGTGTCGCTGGACTTGATGATTTGAAGTCCGCTCAAGTCTATCTTTGCGGCGGCATTTTCAACTGTCGGAGCGCTTGTGGTTTCGTTGATCTCCTTTTCAGCGTCAGCAAAGGCTTGTTTCAAGGTGTCCTGCGTGACCGGAGAGTCGAATTTAAATTCCATCAAGGTTCCACCGGTGAAATCCAAGCCGAGGTTTAGTCCGAAGACAAGTCCGGAGGCGATGGCGACAGTGACCAGCGCGGCGGAAATTTTTGTCCAGAGGCGGGCGCTCTTCATAAAGTCGAAATGAAACGGTTTGCGATCGGGGTTGTAGCCCATCAATTTCATGTTTTGAGTGATGGCTTTGCCGGTCATGCTGTTCATGAAAAGTCGCGTGATGGTGATGGCGGTGAACATGGAGACGACAGTACCAGTGGCGAGTGTCATGGCGAAGCCGCGGATGGTTGCGCTGCCAAAAATAAAGATCACAGCACAGATCAAAATCGTGGTGAAGTTGGAATCGCGGATGGCATTCCAAGCGCGGCCGAAGGCCGCTTCCAGAGCGGCGGTGTAGGTCTTGCCGTTTTTCAATTCCTCTCTAAATCTTTCAAAAATAAGAACGTTGGCGTCGACGGCCATACCGAGAGAGATGATGATACCGGCGATACCCGATAAAGTCAGAACAACGCCGACATGGAGCAGGGAGGCGAGGAAAACGATGGCTGCGCAGGCCATCATAAAGGCCATGAATTTTTCCCAGGCGGAATCTTCATTGTTGAGAATTCTGACCACCATGAAGCCGAATACGACAAGTGAAATCAGCACGGCCCAGCCCATGGAAAGTTGGGATTTGATCAGGAAAATAAAAATCGACAGATAAATGAGCAGAGAGACGTTTGCGATGAGGCCGGGGACTTTGTAGTAGGCGGCCATGAAAATCATGACCAGAATCAGGCCGATGAGTCCCGCAAAAAGACTGGCGTTCAAAGCTTCCTGACCGAGAGTGGCGCCGATGGTGTATTCACCGGTGAGGACGCGGGGACTGGGGATGGCGCCGGTGTTTAAATCTTCAGCCAAAGATTTGGCTTCATCGGCGGTGAATTGGCCGGAAATCTGGGCGCTGCCGCCGCTGATTTTTTCGTTAACTACAGGTGCGGAAATCAAATTGCCACCGACAAAGATGGCCACTTTTTTATTTACATTTCTAGAGGTGATGTCCTCAAAAAGTGTGGCTCCCTCTTCGTTGAACTGGATGGAAACATATGGTTGATAAAACTGGTCGAGCTGGACGTCGGCGTGGACGAAGTATTTGCCGTTTAAACCGGTTTCTTTCCATGGATCCGGAAGGAAGGAGAATGTGATTGTGGAATATTTATATTTGGTTTCTTTGGCTCCCTCTGTGATTTTATTAGCTTTTATCAGATGAAAGCCAAATTGGGTTTTGACCGGATCACTGACGGCTCCATCGGTGTCCAAAGCGAGCGCGGCCTGTTCGAAATCATATACATAAGTGCCGTCGCCGGTGACCGGTTTTTCCAAACGGCCGCCTTGGTCTTTGTTGCTCTTGTCGTCGGAATATTCCTGCGCGAGAGTGGCGAAATCGGCGCCCTCGGCGAGTTTTTTCTTTATATCTTTGGCCAAAGTTTTGGCTTCGTCTTCGGTTCTGGTGATAGAGGCGTCGGCTGAATCCAGACCTTTATAGCTGATTAAAATGTGGCTTGTCTCAACGGATTTTTCGCTCTTTACCTCCTGTTTGGTGTCGAGGAGTTTGACGATGGCGAGGCCGGTGTCTTCGATAGTTTTGCCGGTTGCATCGATGTTGAATTTGCCGCCGGTCTCGACCAATTTGTGAGCGTACTCGCCTGGTTTGAGGGCGAGAATGATGTCTTTGATTCTACTGTTGATATCACTTTCAAATACATAATCGCTGGTTTCATAACGGACTTTGCCTGGAGCTTTTTGCTGTTCCTCCTGACCGACTACATCGTAGTTTTCGCTTTTATTGACGCGGTTTAGAGCGGCTGCGGCGTTTTCCTTGACCTGATCTTTTTCGTTTGGATCAACGTCGGTCTTCTCTTCCTTAAATTCGAGCTGGATGCTTTTTCCTACAGTGGCTTTGGCTTTTTGGAGCATGAGCTGTTTTTTTTCGTCGTCGCTAAGTTCGGCCACGGTTTTTTCGCTCTTTAAATAAGTCATGACGTCGTCCTGCGTGAGATTTCCGGAATCGGCCAATTCCACAATAATATGAGTTTCGCCGGCGACTTCGGAAGTGTAAATATTTGGTTCGGCGACGCCGAGAGCGTTGACCTTCTTTTCAATATCACGGAGATGACCTTCGATAATGCCTTTCCGGTCGGCTTCCGGCACTTTGCTCAAATCAATTTTGTAATCCAACTGGGAGCCGCCCTGGAGGTCCAGTCCGAGGAGAACTTTGGCGTTGGTAAAAAATTTGGGCGCGAAGGGGATAACTTTGGACTGGGTCGTGGAAGGGAGATCGAAAAATCCGATGACAAGAGTAATAAGGAGAGTGGCGATAACCTGCCAGGTCAGAAAACGTTTCATATGTTTGATTAATTATTGATATTTTTGTGGAGCAGATTGTCTTGCTCTTCGTTGTTGCCTTTGCCTGAGCGGCCATAGTCGTCTTCGATTTTTACCACGTCGTCCAGTTCGGGAGTGGAGACTTCAAAGATTTGGCTGTCTTCGATGGCTTCGGCGCGGTGGAGAGTATAGGGAGGGATATCGATTTTGTCACCAGGACTTAAAATTTTCTCTTGCAGGGAGGCAGCGTCTGTGCCGTAACTAAACTTCAGTTTTCCGCTGAAAAGGTACTGTGTTTCGGACTTTTTTTCGTGATATTGGAGGCTGAAGCGGTGGCCGGCCTTGATTTCGAGGATTTTGCCCGCGTAATTTTGGCTTTGGGCAAACCAGATTTCCCGGCCCCATGGCTTGAGCTTGATTTGGACTTGCTTTGAGTCAGTCATTTTGTTAGGTTTGCGACTGGAAGATTTTAGGGGAAAGAGAGGTGGAAGGGAAGAAAGTGAGGGTTGACTTTTCTCAAAAATATGCTATATTGGTGTCAACTTAATAAATTTGTTTTATGAAAGGATTTGGAAATGGTGAATGTGCTATCGAAAGGGATGGTTTGTGTCCGGGCTTGTCTCAAGAGGATGCCGAGTTGTTAATGCGTCATTTTGGAACTGAGAATGTGGAGTTAAATGTTCCTAAAGTTGGAATAGTGAAAAGTCTGGTAGTGTCTGATAGTCCGAGGGTTTTGGTTGTCGAATTCGCGGGCATGGGAACTGGTGCGCTTGTTGATGCGACTACGGCAACTCCGCATGTTCGTTTATGGAAAAATGGAATGGTTGAACTTGGTGGTGGCGGTGTGTCACCAGTCCCGTTGCTTAGGGAAGTGGCTGATTTTTTACAAGCGAAGTCTGCGTCATCTGACGAAGAATTAGTTCGTCAATATATGGCTGGTACAAGAGTTGCGACTGAGCGCTATCATGAGATTACTGGCGGATTTGCGGGGGAGGTCTAGACCAGCTCCTTTATTCTCTTGCTGTCCTTTCTTTCGCAGGTTACGAGGCCGTCTTTGGTTTGGACGATGATTTGGTCTTTCAGGCCGGCGACGATGAGGGGTTTTTCTGTGTCGTTGTAGAGCAGACAGCCTTCGCAGTTGAGCATTTTTACTTTGCCGCGGGTGATATTTGAATTTTTATTTTTGGCCAGTTCCTGCCAGATCGCTTCGAATGTGCCGATGTCCGACCAGCCGAGGTCGGCTTTGATGATGCGGATCTTTTTCGGGTCGACCTTTTCCATGATGGCGTAGTCGATGGAGATTTTATCGAGGGTCGGGTAGATTTTTTGAATGGTATCGGCGTTGATTTTTAGAAGTTTTTCGTAGATTTTTGGTTGGTATTTTTCGTATTGATCCAAGAGAGTTTTGGCTTTCCAGACGTAAATGCCGGTGTTCCAGAGATAGTTTTTGGATTTGACGAATTTTTTGGCGTTATCGAGAGTGGGTTTTTCGATGAAGGCGGACACTTTGTATATATCTTTGGCGAGTTTTTTGCCGAGTTTCACATAACCAAAATTGGTGTTTGGTTCTTTGGCGGGGACTTCGACGATGTTCAAAGTGTTTTCTTTTTTGGCGATCTGTTCTGCTACTTTCAGTTTCTTTTGAAATTCTTTCTTGTTTTTTATCAAGTGGTCGGCGTAGATCACGCACATGACTTCTTTTGGATGGCGCTGTTCAATAATGGCTGCGGCAAGCCCGATGCATGGCGCGGTGTCGCGGAGGGCCGGTTCGATGAGGATATTTTCGACGGGAATTTTGGGAGCGAGTTTGCGGACGAGGTCGATGTGTTTTTTGTTGATGGAGAGGTAGATATCGGCTGGTTTCAGGAAATCCAGACGATCCAAAGTTTCCTCCAGCATGGTTTTATCGGAGACCAATTTTTGGAATTGTTTGGGGACTGCTTCTGTGGAGAGCGGCCAGAGGCGTTTGCCACCGCCGCCGGCGAGGACGACTGCTTTCATTTAGAAAGGATTGCTAGAGATTAATGATGGAAATTTCCCCGGGGAAATGTACTCACTTTTTGGCTTGTGGCTGCGATTTTAGGTTTTTTGCCATCATGTGGCTTAAGGAAGCCGTTTTTGATTATCACATATTGAGCAAAGATTTGCCAGTCATCTCTTTTGGTTTGGGAATGCCTAAAATTTGAAGGATGGTCGGGGCTATGTTTGCAAGGCCGAGAGTTTTGCCATGGCGGAGATGCGTAGATTTTCTTTGATTGGATAGCATCATGAAGATTACCGGATTTGTGGTGTGTGACGGGCAGGGTTCGCCGTTTGGGTAGCGCATGAATTCCGCGTTGCCGTGGTCGGAGGTGATGAGAATTTGATAGCCTTTTTTGAGAGCTGCGGGGACGATTTTTGCGAGGCAGTGATCGACAGTTTCGATGCCTTTGACGACGGCTTTGAATTTGCCGCTGTGGCCGACGAGATCGCAATTGGCAAAATTTAAAAGAATGAAACTGTAATAGGTGGCGTCGAGTTCTTTGAGAAAACGGGAAGTGATTTCCGGCGCGCTCATTTCCGGTTTGAGATCGTAAGATGGAACTTTGGAAGAGGGGACAAGGATTTGTTTTTCACCTTTGTATGGTTCTTTGACTTGAGAATTGAAGAAGAAAGTGACGTGCGCGTATTTTTCGGTTTCGGCGACGCGTAGCTGACGCAAGCCGTTTTTGGAGATGGTTTCGCCGAGATTGTTTTTGACTGTGTTTGGCGGAAAGAGAACTGGAGCGGTTTTGGAATATGGGCCGAAGCAGACGAATTTGCAGGAATTTTTTTTGGTGAACATTTGGGTGATTTGTTTGCCGCGATCGGTGCGATAGTTGAAAAATACAAGGACGTCGTTTTTTTCGATCAGGCCGTTTTTGTCGAGCAGAATTGGTTTGATGTAGTAATCGGTTGCGGTTCCGCGGCGGTATTCGTTTTTGATTGCTTGAATCGGGGAAGCTTCTTTTGTGCCTTTTCCGAGCGTGTAGAGGTCGAAGGCTTTTTTGGTGCGGTCGAAATTTTGGTCGCGGTCCATGGCGTAATAGCGGCCGACGATAGTGGCAATTTTGGCTTTTTTCGCAAGAATTTGTTTGATGTATTTTTCAGCCGAATGTTCCGGCACGTCGCGACCGTCGGTGATGGCGTGGACAAAAACTTTTTGCAATTTTTCCTGTTTGGCAAATTGGAGAAGGGCAAAAAGATGTTTAATGTCTGTGTGGACTCCGGCGTCAGAAATCATTCCCATGAAATGCATTTTGGAATTGTGTTTGCGACAATGCGCGGCGGCTTTTTTTAATTCTTTCAGTTTAAAGAATTTTTTACTGCGGATGGAGCGGTTGATTTCTTCGAGCGACTGAAAAACGACGCGACCGGCTCCGATTGTGAAATGTCCGACTTCACTATTGCCCATGCTGCCCTTTGGCAAGCCGACAAACTCACCTTCGGCGCGCAGTAAAGTTGAAGGATAATTTTTGCGAAGAGAATTCAAAAATGGAGTTCGGGAATGGGTGACGGCATTGTACGGGTAATTTTTGCCTTCACCGTAACCATCGAGAATGATGAGTAAGGCTTTCTTCATTGAAAGTAAAAATTCAAAATTTCTTCACCGAAAAAGATCATGGTGGTGAGTCCGATGATCAGGAATGGGCCGAAGGCGATGGCCGTTTTGCGGGTGGCTTTTTTGGTGACGAGGAGAACGATAGAGAAGATCGCGCCCACGGCGTAGGCGATGACGAGGGCAAAGAGGCCTTGTTCGAGGCCGAGGATGAGGCCTATCAGAAAGCCCAGACGGAGGTCTCCGCCGCCGATCCAAGTACCTTTGGAGATGATGTATTGGAGGAAGAAAAAGAGAAAAATGGCGAGACCGCCGATGAGCATGGCCAGCCAGTTGGCGGGATTTGCGAGCAGGCCGGCGACAACGGCGATAACGATGGCGGGAACAGAGAGGCGGTCCGAGATTTCTTTATAAAGGAGATCGGAAAAAAAGATGCCGATGAGCAGGGAAAATTCCAAAATGTAAAAAATGAAGATGTAGAAAACCGGCCAGTTGATGGCGTAATTTAGCAGTTCCGGAGCGTTGGCCGGCGGGAGAAATTCCAAAAAATTCCAATGCAGAAAGATTGCCAGAAATGCGAGGGCGGTGGTGAGCTCGAGGAGGAGATAGTGCGAAGAGATACGTTTGCCGCAGTAGGCGCATTTGCCGCCGAGAAAGAGCCAGCTGAAAACGGGGACGAGATGGATCCATTTGAGTTTCTTTTTGCAGTAGGGGCAGAGTGAACGGGAAAGCAAAATGCCTTTTTGGTCGGTGTGGGTGCGGTAAATGACGACGCTTAGGAAACTGCCGATGGCGGCTCCGAGAACGGAAATGATGATGGCGAGGATGATGGTCATTTGAGAGGTGGGTTAGTGATTTGTAAATTGAGCTGTGTGATTTTTTCTTTGATCAGAGCGCTGTTTAGATCGGAGCCGCCGAGAGAGTCGGCTTTTTCCAGATGTTTTTTGGCTTCGTCGGCGCGACCGAGGGCGGTCAGGGCCCAAGCTTTCAGATTATAACTTATGGCATCCTTGTTGTGATACTGAATCGCTTTGTTTGAGGCGGCGAGAGCTTTTTCGGGCTGATTTAAATCGTCGAGATAGAGAGAAACGAGTTGAACGAAGGCGTCGATGTTGTCGGGATTTGAATCGATGATTTGTTCGAATTTTTGGGCGGCCTTTTCGTAGTCTTTTTGATCAGTGTAGAGCTGGCCGAGGCGAAGGTTTATTTCGTCTTTTGGTTCAAATCCTGCGTTGTCGGCCTTTTCAATATAGTAAATTGCTTTGTCCGGTTTTGCGGATTTTTGGTAGGCCAGTCCGAGGAAAAAGAGAGTCTCGGGTTTTTCGGGATCTAGGGCTTCGGCTTGCGAAAAAGCGTCGATAGTTTCCGGGAGTTGGTCGGTATTTAAATAAGCGTAACCGAGCACGATCCAAGCGTCGCGATAATTATTTTTTTGGCTGATGATATCAAAAAGGAGGGGAATGGCGAGATAATGTTGATCGATTTCGGTGAGAGTTTTGGCAAGCATGGTTTGCAGGAAAATCTTTTCAGCTTCGGAGTAGTAGCCGAAAGTCTGATAACGATCGAGAATTTGTTGCGTATTTTTTTTGATCTCGTCTGGCGCGGTGGAATCCGTGGCGATGATGGCGGTGAAAAATTCTTTTGCCTGATCGAATTCCTTGTAAAGAACGAGAATCAATCCGGTGTAATATTTGACCTGAAAATTGGCGCGATCCAGCTGCCAAACGAGCTCTTTGGCCTCGGCGATCTGATTCAAATCGAGATTGCTTTGGACGAGGGCGAGCTTG
>JBAZZM010000043.1:0-7972 GCA_041658805.1 Candidatus Altimarinota bacterium
TAGCACGTCCAGCTCCGGCGCGAACATCTCGCTATACCTGTCCCGTCTGCGAATCTGTTTGATCGTCCCGTCCGCATACACCATCACGGCCGCGGCGCGTTTGATCGTATTAAAATTATTGGACATCACCTGCGCATACGCACCCACGTCCATAATCGCCAGCAAATCCCCGGACGACAGCTTCGGCATACTGATATCTTTCACGATCAGATCCCAGCAATCGCATGTATTCCCCGCGATCGTCACATTGTGAATACGCGGAAACCGCAGTTTATCCGCCGGCAACACGTCATAGTTTATCCCATCCTGCACAATCGCGTCCGGCACAAAATTGTAGGTCGACCCGTCAACAATCACCATTCGCTTATTCAATCCCAACCTTTTCTTTGAAATCACCCTCACCATCCCAATCCCGGCATTCAAAGTTATACTTTTTCCCGGTTCGAAAATCAGCTTTTGAATTTGCACATTATTCCGCTCGCAAAGTTTTTTAAAATATCTCGGAAAATCCTTCATATCCTCAATCGGAAAAGCATACTCATTCCCAATCGCCGCCGGAAATCCGCCGCCGAGTGACAACGATTTTACCCTGATCCCATCCTCCTGACACTTTTTTATCAATTTCACGAATACGCGCGCCGCCGCTTTAAACACGCGTGGACTTCGCACATATCCGCCCATAAAATGAAACCCCTGTAAATCCACGTACGGACTCTTTAGGGCAAGCTCTATCGCCCGATCTACATATTTTATTGGAATGCCATATTTATTTCCTTTTGTGGAATAATTTCCGAATTCAATCATCGGATTCACACGAATCACAAGATCGATATGTTTTTTCAGTTTCCAGACCGTTTTCGCAATATGTTGAATATCCTCCAAACTGTCAGCGGTAATCGATTGAACTCCGATTTTTGCCGCGAAATAAATATCATTCTCCGTCTTAAACAAATTTGTAAGCGTCAGCTGGTTTGGCTTAAAATCAGCCAGTAGCCCCAAAATCAGCTCGCCCACGCTGGAACAATCCAGCTCAAATCCCTCCTCGCGCACAATTCTCAAAATCTCCAGATTGCTGTTGCACTTCACGGCATATTGTAGCTTGATATTTGGATGCTTTCCAAAAACAGCTTTGAATCTGCGAAGACGCCGCCGAATCTCACTCTCCACCATGATGTATAGAGGCGTTCCGTATTTTTTCACGATGTCGTCCACGGCTACACCATCCACCAGCATCACTCCGCCTTTGTCCTGCGCCAAAAAATCCTCCCAACGGTCGCGCATGTAGCGTTCTGAAATCGGCCTGTTGATAGGTCGCTGTTGAATGTGAACATTATTTTTTCCACCGCCGGGCTTTTTCCTCATTCGTTTCCAAATTAACATCGCAAATTCTACAACTTTTTTTTCAATAAGCAATTTTTTTGCTATGATGTCGGCATGAAAAAGCTCGTCAAAATCGGACTGATCCAAATGTCTTGCGGTCCGTCACCAAAAAAGAATCTGCAGAAAGCTTTGAAAATGATTTCTGCCGCGGCAAAAAAAGGCGCCCAAATCGTCGCGCTTCCGGAGCTTTTCACCAGTCAGTATTTCTGCCAACAGACCGACAACAAGTCGGCCTTTTCCCTTGCTGAACCTATTCCAAACCCTATCACTGATGCCCTCTCCGACATCGCCTTCAAGCACAAAATCGTTCTCGTCGGCGGCTCCCTCTTCGAGAAACACAACAAAAAATTCTACAACACCTCCCCCGTTTTTCTCCCAGACGGCTCTCTTGCCGGACTTTATCGCAAAACCCACATCCCCGAGGACAATCTCTATCACGAACAACACTATTTCAAATCCAGCACGGAAGGGGTAAAAATCTTCAAAACGCCTTTCGGACGCGTCGCCGTCCTGATCTGCTATGATCAGTGGTTTCCGGAATTTGCCCGCATTTCCGCCCTGAAAGGTGCGGAAATTATATTTTACCCTACAGCCATCGGTACTATCGACGAAAAAGTTGAAAAAAATATCACCGGCGACTGGCAACAAATGTGGACGAATGTCCAACTCGGCCACTCCGCCGCAAATTGCGTTGCGGTCTGCGCCATAAACCGCGTCGGCCGCGAAGGCGCGATCACTTTTTGGGGCGGCTCATTCATCGCCGATCCGGCAAGCAAGATCCTCGCCAAAGCAAAAAACAAAGAACAAGTCCTCATAGCCGAACTCGACCTCTCTAAAGTCAAAGCCCTCCAAAAAGCATGGCGCTTTTTTGAATGCCGACAGCCAAAGCAATATAAAGACCTTTCCAAATGAACACTTTTCGCATGCCGGCGGAATGGGAGCCGCACAAAGCCACTTGGTTGACTTGGCCGCACGACGAAGCCCACTGGCCGGGAAAATTTGAATTGATCGAACCGATCTTCGCCCGCATGGCCCTAGGTCTCGCAACAAGCGAAGAAGTCCACATCGCCATCCACGACGACGCCACGGAACTTTCCGCCAAGAAACATCTCGGCCAAAATCAAAACAATATTTTTCTCCATCGCATCCAAAACAACTTTGCTTGGGCCCGCGACCATGGCCCAATTTTTGTCCGTGATGAAACAAACAAACTCCAAATTCTCAACTGGCAATACAACGCTTGGGGGGACAAATACGCTCACGATCTGGACAACGAAATCCCCGTCCACATTTCAAAAATCACCGGCATCACGCATATCGATATTCCCATGGTTCTCGAAGGCGGATCCATCGATGTAAACGGCAGCGGCACACTACTGACAACCTCATCCTGCCTCCTCAACCCCAACCGCAACCCAACTCTTACTAAAGACGAAATCGAAACCAACCTCAAAAAATACCTCGGCCTCACACAAATCATCTGGCTGGAAAACTCCATAGCCGGCGACGACACCTCCGGCCACATCGACGACATGACCCGCTTCGTCGCGCCCGACAAAATCGTCACCATGGTCGAAGAAAACCCAGCCGACATCAACCACGCCTGCCTCCAAAAAAATCTCACTCTCCTTCAAAAAACCTCATTCGAAATCATCACCATCCCAATGCCAGCCCCCGTCATCCACCAAAACACCCGCCTCCCCGCCAGCTACGCCAATTTCTACATCGCAAACAAAATCATCCTCCTCCCCACATACAACTGTCAGCAGGACGAAATCGCCCTCACCACGCTCCAAAAACTCTTCCCAGCCAGAAAAGTCGTCCCCATCGACTGCACCGACCTCATCTGGGGCCTCGGCTCATTTCACTGTTTGACTCAACAACAACCGGCCTAAATTTAGCCGTTGTATCCTTTGTACTTTCTATATGTCAGATTCAGAAACACGCTAACCAAAAAGCTGATCAAACCTGTAGAAATCAGATTGATCAGAATAAACACAGGCTCCCCCTCATTCAGCCCAATCAACCGCATCAAGAAAATCGTCGGAATCATAAAAACAATCGCCAAAAAGAGACTTCCCGCAAGATAATCTCCGAAAGTTCCCCACCACAAATTTCCAACAGTTTTCACGCTTTTATTCACAGCATCCCACTTTTCATACCCGTCTTCAACAAAAGTAAAATAGGAAAAAACCGATTTCACCGACCTGAAAATCATCCAATAAAATATAAAAATTGTCGCCGCCGCAAAAACGATCCATGTTGTAAACAAGACAGCCAAATTTGGCGACGCAACAATAGTTTTGGGATTAAAAGAGCTCAAACTAATATCCACGCCAAAAAATTTCAGAACAAAAACATAAACAACCCCGATTAAAATTACGATCAACGGAAGCCTAAAAACATACCACAAGGTTCGCAGAGCGACACCGACAGCCGTCCATATTTTTCCGAAAGTAAATTTCACCGCGCCCTGAACCTCAACTTTTTTACCATTCAAAGTATTTGAGCTGATAAAAGCCGTGGTCACTCCGAGCAAAATCCCCAGAAACATCGTAAGGACAAAATACAAAACGCCTATTGCTGTTTTAGCCGCGAACGTATCCCCAAAATTGTACAGAAAATAACCAAACAGCCACTCCGCAAATCCCATCAATACCAGAAAAACAATCGTCGCCCCGAAAAACAGACCCAAATTCGCAAATACCACTTTGAATGACCTGCCAATCATTCCCCAAACTCCCGTCGGCAGTGCAGAACTTTTCGCCATATAAAAATTTTTAATATTAAACGGCCAAACTATAACACAATCGTAAATTTTATGTTACCTTTCAGGCAATACCACGTATTAACTTCAGGGACATAGTTTTATAGGCGCCTATACCTCTTTACCCCCGCCCCCAAATGCAACAACAAATCGACGACCCTTCACAATTCGGCCAGTTATACGATCAGTATGTGCGCAAAATCTATAACTATATTTATTACCGCGTTCATCACAAAGAAACCGCGGAAGACATCACCGGCACCACTTTTATGAAGGCGCTGGAAAATTTCCAAAGTTTCGATCCGAAAAAAGGTAATTTTTCAATGTGGATCTATCGCATCGCCAAAAACACGCTCACTGATCACTATCGCGCACTCAAGACAAACTTAAATATCGATGATGTCTGGGACATCCGTTCCGAAACCGAAATCCCAAAGGATGCTGACACTCACATCCAGCTCGAAAAAGTCCAAAAATATTTAAGAACTTTGAAGCCCGTTCAGCGCGACATCATCATCATGCGTCTCTGGGACGGGCTGTCTTACATTGAAATCGCCGACATCCTCGGCAAAAGCGAAGCCTCCTGCAAGATGACATTCAGCCGCGCACTCAAAGAAATCCGCGGCACAGAAACTCTCGCTCTTCTCCTCATTATCCCGTTAATTTTTCACCCATAAATATGAATCAAAACATTCAAGAAATCTTGGAGGAACTATACGCCCTCGACCCAGAACTCAAACTTCACGAAAGAAGTTTGCTCCAGATAATTCAACATATTTTGGAAACCCGTCCGGACACAAAGTTTGACGAAACCTTCGCGCGCAACCTGCGCACCCGTCTGCTCTCTATGGCACGCCAGGAATCCAAATCAACTTTTAAATTTAATTTCAATTCCATGAACAATTTCAAACTGATTCTCTCCACCACTCTAGTCGCCGCCCTGATGATCGGTGTCGTCGCCTATGTAAAATTTCAGGGACCGGAGCCGACTCCTACGCCAAGTCTGATGACTCAAAAAATCGCCGCTCCTGAAATGGATGAAACCGGTTTTGGCGGCGGCCCGACTGAAAGCACGCAACTCATGCAAACCACTACTTCGTTCCAAGACACTACAGATTGGCAAGTTTATGACAATTCAGGCTTTGATTATTCATTCCAACACCCATCAAGTTTCAATTGCCAGAAAAATCCAAACGGCTGGGGCCAAAATCAAACCACAAATCCGGAAGATTTATGGTCATATGGCAAAGACATGATTTCCTGCCTTGGACCTACCGATTTACCTGTCGGCTATACGGATTATGTCCCACCACAAATCAAGCTTTACGCTTTTACAACCCAACCTGACCTCACCTTGAGCCAGTGGTGCATGAAATTGGGTGTTAACAGAGACGGCAAAGATGCTGTTTGTAATGACACGCCAAATTTTGAAATTGATGGCACGCCCGCCTATCGCTTCACCGCTTCATTTAAAGACGGCGACGCGACAACCATCGAAGACAGTATCTATTTTCAATACAACGGCTACAACCGTTTCATTTACAGTATGGTATCAGAATCCGATACTGAAGGCTGGAGCATATTGGAAACTATCATCCACGGCATCGATCTCCAAAACTAAACCCGCTCTTTTAAAAAGGCGACCGCTTAACCGCAGTCGCCTTTTTTGCTAAACTCTCCGCAATGAAGCACCAAAAAAAGAAATCCCCAACCTCATCCTCGCTCGCCAAGAATCGCAAAGCCCTCCACGACTTTGAAATTCTCGACAAATTTGAGGCCGGCATCGTTCTAAACGGCGACGAAGTAAAGTCCATCAAAGCCGGCCAGATCAACCTCAAGGGCTCATTCGTCGAAACCATCAAGGACGAAGTCTTCCTCAAGCAAACCCACGTCTCACCATACAAACACTCCTCGCGCCAAATCCTCGACCCGCTCCGCCGCCGCAAACTCATCCTCCACCGCCGCGAGATCGACCGCATCATCGGCACCATGAACGAAAAAGGCGTCGCGGTCTTCCCGCTCGAAATCTATCTCAAAAAAGGCCTCGTCAAAGTCCAAATCGCCATCGGCCGCGGCAAAAAATTCTACGACAAACGTGCCACCATCAAAAAACGCGAGCAGGAACTCGACATCAAACGGGCCTTGAAGAAATACCGCTAAGCGGTATAATCGACCTCCATGCACAACATCTACACCCGCATCATCGCTGAATTGCAGAAGTTTTTTCGCCAGACCGGACTCTCCCGCGCTGTGATCGGCGTCTCCGGCGGCATCGACTCCGCGGTCTGTCTGAAACTCGCTGTCGACGCTCTCGGCCACGACCATGTCACCGCTCTCCTCATGCCGGAAAAAGGCGTCTCCACAGAGGAAAACCTCATGCACGCCAAAACGCTTTGCAAGTTTCTCAAGGTCGACTACCACCTCATTCCCATCAACCACTTTCTCACCGATTTCCTAACTCTCCCATGGCAACCAAACGCCCTGGCCCAGATAAACACCAAATCCCGCCTCCGCATGGTTCTGCTTTATAATTTCGCCAACACCCACAACTCACTCGTCATCGGCACTTCAAACAAAACCGAGCTCTACCTCGGTTACGCCACAAAATACGGCGACGGCGGCGTAGACATCGACATCATCGGCGACTTGTTCAAAGAAGAAGTCTACCTCCTCGCCGAACATCTCGGCCTGCCCGACGAATTCCTAAAAAAAGTCCCAACAGCCGAGCTCTTTCACGGCCAAACCGACGAAACCGAACTCGGCATGAGCTACCGCGAAATCGACCCGGTTTTAAAGATGCTCGAATCCGGCCTCACTAAAGAAGAAATCATCGGCAAAGGCCTCAACCCAAACACCGTCCACAAAATCTTCCGCCTCATCGAACAAAACCGCCACAAGGTCGAACCACCGCATATCATAAAGGTGAAATAGAGGCTATAATCTCCTCATGTCCACCGCCCTTTTTATCGGACGCTTTCAGCCGTTTCATAGCGGCCATCTTGACGCTGTCCGCCAAATTCTCAAAGAAAACGACAGGCTGATTATCGCCATCGGCAGCGCCTCAAACACCATCACGAAAAAGAACCCATACACCGCAAATCAGCGTATCCAAATGATCCGCGCCGCCCTCGGCAAAACCAAAAACTACAAAATCATCCTCATTCCAGACATCAACGACCCGCCACTCTGGCCACACTATGTCAAACGTCTCGTCGGCCCTTTTGATGTCCTCTACACCGGCTCCCGTTTCACCAAGTTTTGCTTTAAAGAATACGAAAAAGCCACGCCCCTCAAAGCCATCAAAAAGAATCTCAAAGTCTCCGCCACGCAGATCCGCAATTCAAAACATCCAGAAATTTTCGTTCCAAAAGCTGTGGCCAAACTGCTCAAAAAATGGCAAGCTTAGAACATGAATTCCGTTGATCCCAATATCTTTCGCGCTTACGACATCCGCGGCGTTGATCTCACCGAGCAAACAGCTTATCTCATTGGTCGGGGCACCGGCACTTACCTGATCGAAAAGTACAAGGTTCGAAATATCGCTGTCGGCCGCGACAACCGCTTAAGCGGCGAAATGCTCATGGAAGCCCTCGTCCGTGGCCTGCTCGAAACCGGATTGGATGTTGTGGACATCGGGCTCTCGGTCTCCCCCATTGTTTACTGGGCCACCTGCGCCCGCGACTTTGACGCTGCCATAAACATCACCGCCAGCCACAATCCAAAGGAATACAACGGTTTTAAAATTGTCGCCAAAAACGCGCACTCTATTTGCGGCGACGAACTTCAAGAAATTTTGAAGATTATTGAAAAGAAGGATTTCAACAT
>JBAZZM010000044.1:0-7885 GCA_041658805.1 Candidatus Altimarinota bacterium
CAATCGCTTTCACCATCGAATCAATCTTTCTAAACAATTCATGTTCGTAAGCGGCCGGCAGAGGACTCATCATTCCGGCCCTCTTGATCAACTCATCCCCATCTCTAAAGAAGTAAAACATTGAAAACATCATAATGCCGAAATTGAATAACAGACTGGAAATACCGGCTAACAGATTGGCCGTCTGATCAAATAAAAACGTACTTAAATTTTGAGCCGCATCGACAACGTTCTTTTTCATATCCAAAGCGTTTATATCCACAAAAGGATCGATCCTTTGCTTCAAATCATAAAAGAAACCACCATCCTGCCAGAGCAGATATTGATCGAACACTCCTGATTCAACTTTGAAACGAATCAGTTGATAAGTGCTGAACGCTTCATTGGTCAGCATCAAAATAAACAAAGCCAAAGGCACGATAATTATCACGACCACAAGCAAACAACTGACAAGTGATGCCAAACTTCCGGCACCTTTGAATAAATTTTTGAGTCCCCTGTACATCGGATAAAACGCCACCGACAAAACAGCGGCAATAATCAAAACCGACAAAAAAGGCTTCAAAACGCCAAAAAGGTAATAAACAGCTACCGCCAAAGCGAGCAACAAAAAATATCCGGGCAACTTTTCGATAATCAGCGCGTCCTCTTTCGCCTTTGGCAATTTGGAACGAAAAGGTCGCGAACTGATCAGCCGTTTCAGCGAATCCATGGAAATCGAGGGTATTTTTTTCATAGAAAAAAATTAGCACCCCATTTATATCACACAGCAAGATCAAATTAAAGTCCTAAATCAAAGGCTCTTCAAATTCCGGATCACCTTCCGGCGCGTTTTCAAATTCACCGGCCTCATCCCACTTGGCCAGCATCTTTTCAACATCCTCCCTCTTTTCACAATAATTGGCTCTGGAATACGTGATAATATCCGACACGAAATTTTCCTTCATTTTCGGCACATCCAGCGTCCGTCCCGAAAAAGCCTCGCGGATTTCCCCGTCAATCGACATCTTGCAATAAAATTCCCGCACACCGAGATTGATAATATCCCGCTCTTTAAAAATCGGATTGTATTCAGCTGCCAAAATCGCCGCATCCTCGGCGCCAACCCGGAAACTGATAATCGAACCCACGTTACCAAACACAGTTTTTTGTACCAGATTGGACAGCTGTCCCATATACTGATGCGCGATCGTCAGATTCAAATGATATTTGCGGGCCTCCGACAAAATTTCCGCGAAAGTCTCCGTCGCAAAATTCTGAAATTCATCCACATAGAAATAAAAATCCTCGCGTTCGTCCTCTTTCAGATCCGCTCGACTCATCGCCGCCTGATACAGCTTGGTAATGATCATCGAACCGAGCAATGAGCTGTTTTCCTCTCCCAGCAGACCTTTCGACACTTTCATCAATATAATCTTTTTCTCGTCCATCACCTTGCGGATATCAAATTTGCTGGTCGGCTGACCAATGATATTGCGGATCATATTCGTGGATACAAATTGACCGACTTTATTGAGTAGCGGTGTGATCGCTTCCGCGTCAAATTTTTCGCTCCATCCGGCAAACTCCGAAACCCAGAAATTTTTGACCACATTATCCTGAATTCTGGACACGATATTTTGGCGGTAGTTTTTATCCGTCAGCATTTTCAAAATCGAGAGCACCGTCGTGTTCGGACTGTCCAGCAAAGCCAGCACCGTGTAGCGCAAAACGTGCTCCAGACGATCAGTCCAGTTCGACCCGAAAAGTTTTTTAAAAATCTGGATAAAACCGATCGTCACCTGCATTTTATAGGCCTCATCCACGCTTTCCATCGGATTGAACGAAATCGGAAAATCCAAGTCCGCCGGATTAAAATAAATCACATCATTTTTCCGATGTTCGGGAATAAATTCCATGATGTTATCTATCAGGTCACCGTGCGGATCCAGCACCCCGATGCCCTTTCCGGCATCGATATCCTCTTTGATCAAAAGCTCCAGCAATTTTGACTTTCCGGAACCGGACTTACCCACAGTATACAGATGCCGTCTGCGATCACTCCGCTTCACACCGAAAGTTATAAAAGTATTGTGATAATTCGTAATTCCAAAAAGACTGACATCCTTGTCGCCTATTTTTGGAAGATCCTGCGGCGGTTCGGATTTACGCGCCAGTACATGCACGATATGCGGCACGATATCAGGATTTGGAATGTGGTAGAGCGTCGCCACTTCCTCCGGACCAACAAAAAACACATCTCCGCTGATTTTACGTTCCTTATATTCCTGCAGAAAAGCGGCTTTGCGCACTCTCGAGGTCTTGAATTCCTGAATATCCGTCTTATTGAACTGGTAAAAACTGTTCACCACCGCAGTCAGTTTTTGCGCCGCCAGTTCGTCCGTAGCGGCCATATAACCGATCCTCAAACTGCAACGGAAAGGCTCGATTTTATTTTTTTCCATAGCCTGCTCTTTGCGCTGATGAATGACTCCCTTTTCATCTTTCGCCCTCACACGATCCTTCAAACTGAAAGCTTTTTTCAAATTATTCCACCAAAGCGCGAATCTGCGGCTCAAGTGATATCCGGCCGTCTCATGCTCCGGCTCAATCACCAGCTGAACCCAAACCTGATCCCCCGAAGCGATCTTCGAAATCACAGAGTACAAGCGGCTTTGACTGTCATCTTCAAATTCCGGATACATTTTGAATGGATACACGTCGCCGTAGACAAGTCCCATCCTCGCTCCCGCGAAACCCTTTTTCGCAGGGTCAAAACTGTCCACATAATCGCGGCTTTCCTTGATTTCACAATCCGGATAAATCGAGTAAAGCAAGCCCTCAATCGTCTCGTAAAGATGATCAGGCACTGCCAAAAACAGATACGTATATTGCTCATAACCCAGATATTCCAGCGAAATCTTCACATGTTTGACCGTATTGTGCAGATTCACCAGCAATTCCTTGAAGATGCTCTCCTTTTTCTTTTGGTCATCGCCCTGCGGCACCACGACCTGAAAATAACGCATATTTACTCTATTTTATTTAAGGGTACAATATACCACCTTATTGGAGAAATTATACCATATTTTCCCTCGCCGGTAAATGGCTTACTCCACAAAAAAACAGGGCCTTGCGCGCGCCCTGTTTTTGGAATTTTTATGGAATTCTACCAGCTGTTGCCAGCGCTTCCGCCGTCACGGTCTCCTCCACGGAATCCACCGCGACCACCTCCACCTCCTCCACCGAAACTTCGGCGTGGGGGACGCTCTTCCATTGGACGAGCTTCGTTGACTACCAGCTTTCGACCGTCCATTTCTTGTCCATGGAACATTTCGATTGCCTTGGCGGCCTCTTCGTCATTGTCGAACTCCACAAAGCCGAAGCCTTTGGAACGACCTGACATTCTGTCAGTAATCACCACCGCGGACGAAACTGTCCCAGCGGCTCCAAAATGAGTCTGTAGAGACTCACCCGTAGCGCTGTAAGGTAGGTTACCAACGTACAACTTCTTAGCCATACATACTTGGGTAAATAATAAGATGTAAGTACTCCTTCCGACTTACACCTCACTTCTTTATCCCTAGCGCGCAACTATGAGACTTGAAAAATGAAAGAGAGAATCTTAGAGAGAAAACTTACGGCTGAATCTTCGCATGTATAGGAGAAATTGTCAATGGCAAGTCCACTCATAAAAATATAATATCAAAACATGACAACCACACACACCCACCGCCTCCCCTTCCCCGACACTCTCCGCGGCCTTGCCGTCCTCGGCATGATCGTCTTTCACGTCTTTTTTATTTTGAATTATTTTCAAATCAGCCCCAACGACATGTATGCCGGCCCATGGCTTGTCCTCGGCCAATTCGTCCGATTTATCTTCATCGGTCTGGTCGGCGTCTCGCTCTATCTTTCAAATTCCCCCTACAACAAACAGTTTTTTCGCGGCCTCAAAATCCTCCTCTGCGCAGCTCTCATCTCTCTCGTCACTTATTTTTTCGCTCCCGATGAATTTGTCCGTTTCGGCATCCTCCACCTCATCGGAGTCGGTGTCATCCTCCTGTCCCCATTCGCAAACAGCCGACGGCTAAGCCTCACCCTCGGTCTACTCTCACTCGTCATGACCAAATTTCTCCCAAACTTCCCCTATCTTCCCGGCCTCGACTACTTTCCGATCTTCCCATGGATCAGTCTGATTTTTTTTGGAATTTTCCTCGGCCCCTTTTTCAAAAAAATTAACCTCCGTCTCCCGCTCGTCGACTTCCTCGGCCGCCACTCACTTTTGATTTACATGATTCACATCCCTATAATCATAGGCACTCTGATCGTTTTTCAAATACTGCCTTTTTACGCTCTATGGAATTCGTAATCGCAATTCCCACAAAAATCGCGAATTGCATGAGATTCACAATCCCCATAAAACCGGCTTGCAAGCTTAGAAGCAAAGCCAAAAATGCAAAACCAAGCACCACTTCCTTTTTAAGCAGAATATTCAAGGCAGAAAGACACAAGCCCAAAAGGGCCAATACAAATGGAATTCCAGCCATGAGAGCATAATCCAAAAAGAATTGATGAACCCGATCAGCCATCAAAGTATAACTCGTGGGAAGAATCAAAGCGTCCTGCACATGCTCGAAACCAAAGCCAAAAAAAGGTTTTTGAACTATAGCTTTGACTGCCGCAGCATATAACTCAAACCGGGTCTGTATTGATTGAAAATTAAGCATTCTCTCTAACATGACGATAAAAATTAATCCCAAAACAACAAGTAAAGCAAAAATCGTTTTTTGCGACTGCTTCGAAAAGATGAGATACAAAAATAGCGTTATTACAAGAGCAAATATCGACGACCTGTTCCCGGAAAGAATCAACGCCGACGCTTGAATTATGATATGAATCAGATCAGTTTGTCTTCTTTCCTTGAGAAATTGAGATACACAAAGAAACAAGGGGACAACCAAAAATTGTCCCAAGAGATTCGGATTTCCCATTGTGCCACTGATCCTCCCTTCAAATAGTGAAGCCTCAAGAAATAATCCAAATAATAGAGCGACCACCGAAGTCAGCGTTCCGGAAACAATCATCGCATTAATCAGATTTTTAGATTTAACGCCAGGCAAAGCCATGGCCAAAAGAAGCCCGCACAAGAAAGCGGCGAACCCAAAACGCCTGTCAATAGAGCCCCAAAAGGCCAAATATATATCATGGGCAAATATCGTTGAAAGTGCTCCGGTCAGTATCAAAGCAAAAATCGTCCACTTCAAAACACCGCCTACCGTTTTTGATTTATTGCCCAAAAGAAATAATGACACCGCAACGACCGCCAAAGCAAAAAATTTAACCCCTTCAACGACTCCATTGAAAGGATTAAACAACAAAGGAACAACGACCAGTAAAGATAAAAAAAAATTCCCTTTTATTCCACGAGTAAACATTTTATCTGATAGGAACAACCTTCATTGGCGTTAGCATTCTGGTGAACTTATACTTCAAAGCACCTTCACCTTGTGAACTACCTTGAATTGCCCAACCGACCGCAACAGCAACAAGAACTCCGACAAGGAATCCCACCAAATACTTTTTAAAATTCGGATTCATTTCTACTTTGTTAAATGTTACTTGCCAAAGTCTAACAAAACATCATACTTGTCGCAAGTATTCATTCCGTATTAAAACCGCTCTATGGAACTAAAAAAACTCACTCCCGCAGAAGAACAAGTCATCGTCTACAAAGCCACCGAAATACCATTTACAGGCAAATTCAACAAACACCACGAAAAAGGCGTCTACATCTGCAAACGCTGCGGCGCCCCGCTCTATAATTCCGAATCCAAATTTGACTCCGGCTGCGGCTGGCCCAGCTTTGACGACGAGATTTTAGGAGCGATTAAAAGAGTCCCCGACCCAGACGGCTCCCGCACCGAGATTGTCTGCGCAAACTGCCTCGGCCACCTCGGCCATGTTTTCGAAGGCGAGCGCTTCACGCCCAAAAACCTCCGCCACTGCGTCAACTCGATTTCTTTGGATTTTAAAGCTAAAAAATAGCAAAATTTGTTTTTGAAAACAAGAACTGATACAATTTCAACCAAATTAACCTCAATTAACATGAAAAAACTTTTCATTCTCCTCTCACTCGCTTCACTCCTCATTCTTTCCGCCTGCAACTTCGCTCCGGCTCCAGCCACTCCAGCCACTCCTGCCGAAGAAGAAACTCTTCCTCCGGATGACACAGCTATTGTCGAACCGATCGACTCACCTGTCGTTGAACCAGTCACTCAAACACCTCCAGTCACCGAAACAGAACCGGCACCGGCTCAAGAACCAGCTCCAGCTCCCGCACCCGTCGAAGAACCAGAACCGCAGCCCACCACACAATCCGTTTCCATCTCTAATTTTGCCTTCTCATCCTCAAATCTCACCATCAACGTTGGCGACACCGTGATCTGGACAAATAACGATTCCGCTCCACACACCGTCACGGGCTCCGGCCTCGACAGCGGCACCATGGAAACCGGCGCCACATTCAGCCATACTTTTAGCGAAGCGGGCGACTACAGTTACTACTGCGCCTTCCACCCGTCGATGACAGCCAGCGTCACTGTGAAATAAATCATGTTCAACTCGATATTTAAAAAGGCTCTCCTCGTAGCCATCATCACCGTCCTGATCGATTTCGTGTTCCACTATTTCCTCACAAACCCGATGGAGACTTTGACCTATTTCGTAATCAAATTTCTCCTCGCCTTTACCGTCGCCACCGCCCTCTTCAGCTACAAACCTCTCGCCAAAAGTAAACACCCCTATCTGATTATTTTCATCACCGGCCTGATCTTCAGCGCTCTCATGAGCACTTACTACCGCGCTTGGGAATTGGGTGAAGCCTACGCCCCTTTCGGCTCCCGCGCCCCGGATATTTTCGGCATCACCCGCGACAACCTGCTCCTTTTTAGCGGCACTTGGTGGCTCGGCCACGGATTGTTTTTTACCATCGGCGGTATCCTCGCAAAAAAACTTTGGAAGAAATAATAATGCCCACACCTAAAACTCCCTACTAGCCGGGCCCCACTCAAACACCCTCTCCTCGCCTCCGCTGACATCAACAATCTTGATCACAAAACCATCCGTATCCACCAACGGAAACTTCAAAATTCCGCTATAGAAACTTTTCCTAAGCTGCATCCTTTTGTTCTTTTTTAAATTCATAAATTTTACTGGAGATATAAACAATCCCCAACAAATTGAAAAATATCGCCACCCAGAACAAATCAACCTGATACTGGGCCACCACCGCCACCAAACCTGTCACTCCTAAAACCGGCAAAATATTTACCAGATAATGCGCGCAACAGGAAATCATCGCCACCGTCGATGTCGAACCGGTTGCCACCAGCACGCCTTTTCCCATACTCCTCGCCACAATCAAACCCTTCAAATAAGTATAAAGTCCGACTTGAAGGCCAAAACCGGCCGCCAGACTCACAATAAAATACCAAAATTGCGAAAACTGATCCACCGCAAAACTCCATCCCGAAACCAGCGACAAAATCAGGAAATAAATCGCCAGAAGCACCGCCGCCGCCAAAACTCCCTTCAAAAGACTTTTCATCTGCCTGACTCTAATTTACTTTGACCATCTTTTCAACTAGAATGAAAGACAATAAAATTTAACCAACCAACTATGTACAAACATAACTTGGGAAAAGTGGACCGAATCCTTCGGTTTGCGCTTGCCGTATGGTGGCTCGGCCCCTGGGCACCTCAATACGGCATCGAATGGGTAGATTGGGCTATATTCATCGTTGGATGGATCGCCCTCATCGAAAGCTTCGTCGGCTGGTGCTGGCTCCATCGCATCTTTGGAATAGATAACAGGGAGCAATAAAGCCGGATTCGGGAAAAATAG
>JBAZZM010000045.1:0-7859 GCA_041658805.1 Candidatus Altimarinota bacterium
TGGCGATTTCCTGAATTTTGAGGGCATCGTTTTTTGGGTCATTCAGCTCGATTAAGACCTTATAAAAGGCATTCCCCTCTTCGGATTCGATGGCGAAGGCAAATTCATTTTGAAATAAACCAAGCATGTCTTTTTTCAAATCAACGTTCGGACCCAAGTATTGCTTGATCTGGTTATCAAGAAAATTATCAAAAATCAGAACCGCTGCCTGATCACCACCGGATATCACTTCGATCATCCTCTTTAACTGATTTTCCAGATCACGACCGCCCCAAAAGGCAAGAGCGTCATCTGCAATGTAGTCAGCCAAATTGGCGCGATAAGTTTCTTTAAAGTTCAAATATTTGCTGCCGGAAATTTTTTCGCGATCGAGAGCCAGGAAACTTTCGATCTTGAAATCATTTTCCAGCGCGACCAGAGCGAACCCTTCGGCTTTAAACAGTTTGATCAATGGCGTTATGCCCTCCATAGAGATTCCTTTTTGTGTGAAAAAACTAAAATATTTCAAAAAATTATCATCAACCTGATCAAAATTCAGATAAAGGAAGGCTGTGTTTGCGAATGGCAAATTGTTTTCGATATTTTGATAGCTGACGGTGGCAGAAAGGGCTTCGTCCTCCGATTTATTAAAAGTGAGTAAATTATCAATTGCTGTGCGATCCTTGCCAAAAAACAACAAATTACCAATCAATGTTTGGTAAAGATCGTTGCTATTGTAAAGTTTTTCCGCTTTGTAATTCAAAGCACCCGGATCTGTAATCTCGGCAAAATATATCTGCTCAATTTTGTCGATGTTGTCCTTGGAATGGAGCAGGGCGAGACCCGCTTCGCGGCCGAGAAGAGGGCGGAGCTGTTCATTGAAGTTATTGCTGACAAAGTTTTCAGGCAAATACTGCGGGTATTTTTCGAGCAGTTTTTTGGCGTTCAAATACTGATTGTGCTCCTGATTATTGTTAATGGTAAGGACGGCAATTGTTCGATCCGCAGGCAAAAAACGGGCTGCCGGAGTCGGACGAAGAGCAGTATTGAAAAGCAGAATTCCAACCCAGAGCAAAGCCAAAAGCATTATCATGGCCAGCACGCCTCCAAAAATCTTTTTCTTGTGTTTGTGAAATTTTTCTTTGATGACAGACTTTTGTGGAGATGGCGGAAGGGATTTTATGGAAATCTTTTTTTCCTCCGTTTGGCGATTTTTCTTTTTACTTCTGGATTTTCGTCCCATATTTTTATTTATTTTGTCCTGCTTATATTGGCACAGTTTACTTGTAAATCAAAGTGCTTTTTTGTAGAATTAGCAGGCTTTTAATCGAATTTATGAAGGCCAACAAACTGCGCAGGTTATATATAGATTTTTTTGTTAAAAAACACGGGCATGCCGAGATCAAAGGTTCGTCTCTGATTCCTGAAAATGATCCGACCGTGCTGTTTACGACTGCGGGCATGCATCCACTTGTTCCGTTTTTGATGGGAGAACCTCATCCGTCGGGGAAACGCCTTGTGAATGTGCAAAAATGCGTGCGGACGGACGACATAGATGAGGTCGGTGACAAATGCCATCTAACTTTTTTTGAGATGCTTGGCAACTGGTCGCTGGGAGATTATTTCAAAGATGGCGCGATCAAAATGAGTTTCGAATTTTTGACCAAGGAATTGAAATTGCCATTGGAAAAACTGGCGGTGAGTTGCTTTGCCGGAGACGCGGACGCGCCAAAAGATGAAGATTCGGCGAAAATCTGGGAAAGTTTGGGAATTCCAAAAGAGAGAATCGCGTTCCTACCAAAGAAAAATAACTGGTGGGGACCGGCGGGAAAAACAGGACCATGCGGACCGGATACGGAGATGTTTTATTGGACCGGAGAAGGTAAAGCGCCGAAAAAATTCGATCCCGATGACAATCAATGGGTGGAAATTTGGAACGATGTTTTCATGCAATACAACAAAAAAGAAGATGGAAGTTATGAACCGCTGAAACAGCAGAATGTGGATACCGGTATGGGATTTGAAAGAGTTTTGAGCGTGATGAATGGAGTTGAGTCGCCTTTTGATACGGAATTATTTATGCCTGTGATTGAGGAAATCCGGGCGCTTGGAGGAAATGGAGAGGTGAGTTCGGAGAGAATTATCGCAGATCATTTGCGGGCGACGACGTTTATAATCGGAGATGAATGTGGCGTGGGACCTTCAAACAAAGATCAGGGTTATATCGTGCGCAGAATGATCCGCAGAGCAATTATGCATGGCCGAAAGCTGGGAATCGAAACTGAATTTTGTCGGAAGATCGCCGGAATTTATGTAAATCTCTATGGCGAAGCGTATCCGATTTTGGTGGCGAATCAGGAAAGAATTTTTGAAGAGATCGCAGGCGAGGAGAAAAAGTTTAACGAAACTCTGGCCAAGGGACTGCATGTTCTGGAAAAAAGAGCGGAAGGAATGACGGAAGTAAAAGGTGATTTTGTGTTTGATATGTTCGCGACTTATGGGTTTCCGGCGGAGATGACGCTTGAAGTTTTGAAAGAGAAAGGTTTGCTGAAAGAAAGTGATAAGAAAAATTTAATTTCAGATTTTGAGAAAAATTTTGAAGAACATCAGAAACTTTCCAAAGCCGGAGCGGAAAAGAAATTTTCGGGAGGACTTGCGGATCATAGCGAAGAAGTGACGAAACTGCATACGGCGACGCACCTCTTGCACAAGGCTTTGAGGATGGTTTTGGGCGAGCATGTGGAGCAGAGAGGTTCAAACATAACTTCAGAAAGACTGCGTTTTGATTTTCCAAATCCGGAAAAAATGACGCCGGAACAGATCAAAAAAGTTGAGGATATCGTGAACGAGCAAATTCAAAAAGCTTTGCCGGTGAGTTTTGAAGAGATGACGGTGGCAGAGGCGAAAGAAAAAGGCGCGATCGGACTTTTTGAATCGAAATATGGCGAACGTGTGAAGGTGTATACGATGGGTAATTTCAGCAAAGAGATTTGCGGAGGGCCGCACGTGAAAAATACTTCGGAGCTGAAGAGTTTCAAGATTCTAAAAGAGGAAAGTTCCTCGAGCGGAATCAGGAGAATCAAGGCCGTGGTTGGGGCTTAAACCAGCTTCCCTTCCAGATCCCATAATAGAGATTTGGTGATTTTTATTGGCACGATTTGGCCGAGGAGATTTTTTTTGGAATTGAAAGAGACGCGTTTGAAGTGGGGACTGCGGCCGAGGCAACGAGCGCCTTCCTGATGTTCGACGAGGACGGGAACTGTCATCCCGACGAAGCGGGAGAGAGCTTTGGCGGAGAGCTTTTTGAGGAGATTGTTTAACTTGTGCCAGCGTTTGTTTTTGATGCCGGCTGGAACATCGTCCTTGATGTTTTTGGCGGCGTAAGTGCCGCGGCGCTGCGAATATTCTGAAAGATAGGCATGCTCGAAATTCATTTCTTTGAAAAATTTGTATGTGCTTTCAAACTCTTCGTCGCTTTCACCAGAGAAGCCGATGATGATGTCGGTGGAGATGGAGATGTCGGGAATGCGGGCGCGGATTTTTTTGACCAAGGCGCGATATTTTTCGATGGTGTAAGTGCGATTCATGCGCTTGAGAACCCGGTTATCGCCGGATTGAACCGGAAGGTGGAGATAAGGCATCTGTGTCTTTAGCGTGGCCATGGCATCGATGAGCCGGTCGGACATATCCTTGGGATGAGGAGAGGTGAAACGGACGCGTTCCAGACCCTTCGCATGAAGTTTGTCGAGCTGTTCGAGGAGGTAAACGAAGGGTTCCTTGCCCTTTGGAAGGTCGGCGAACTTTTTTTCCATGCGATCGTGGACGCTAAGGCCATAAGAATTTACGGTCTGACCGATGAGAGTGATTTCTTTGCAACCGGATTCGACGAGAGCTTTGCATTCATTCAAAATGTCTGTGAGGGTGCGGCTTTTTTCGCGGCCGCGGGAAAAAGGCACGATGCAGTAGGTGCAAAATTTGTCGCAACCGGTGGAAACGGCAACGAAGGCTTGGGCGTTTGAGGCGTAGTTTGGCTGGATTTGGAAATAGTCTTCGAGGCCTTCTTCTTTGATGGATTTGATTTTGGAATCTGGGTCGATTTCGCGAAGGAGGGAAGCCAGTTTTGGGAGCTCTTCCGTGCGGAGAGCGATGTCGATTTCCTGTGAACGGAAAAATAACCGGTCGCGGGTGGTGGAATATCGGGAGCTGGATTTGCGCACCATACAGCCGGTGATGGCGACCTTGAGATTTTTGTGGCGGCGCTTCATGTCCGAAACTTGTTTGAGAGTGCCAAAGACCTTGTCCTCGGCCTTTTGCTTGATGCTGCAGGTGTTGAACATGAGCAGGTCGGCTTCATCAAAAGCGGCCTTTGTGAAACCGAGAGCCTCGAGATAAGCTTCCATGCGCTCCGTGTCGGAGTAATTCATCTGGCAACCATGGGTTTGGATGTGGTAGGTGGGCATAAACTGTGGTGACCCCGGCGGGAATTGAACCTGCATTTAAGGTTTAGGAAACCTCCGTTCTATCCATTGAACTACGGGGTCAGATGGATTTTCAAGCTTTGCTTAAAACAATGTATTGCCTCTTGTCTTCGGGCAGGTCGGCGGATGATTTGATGCTGAATTTGTCGACCGGAGCGATGGTGCTGGCGCCGAGCTCCTTCAAAAAATCGCTGAAATCGTCGTTTCCCATCGGAACTACCGCGCGCGGGTCGATGGCCTCAAGAACTTCGAGAGCTTTCTTTGTGCCGAGATTTCCGCTTTTGCCGCCGTTGACGAGCAGGATATCGATGTCGCCTATTTCTTTGACCATTTCGCTGGAGATGACGTGTCCGAGATCGCCGAGATGGCAGATCTTGATGCCGTCCACTTCAAAATAAAAAATGAGGGTGGGGTCGCCGGCGACGCCTTCGGTTTCCTCTTTTGATTTGCTCTTTGTCCAAGCCTGAAAGGCGATGATCGGCACATCACTGACTTCGTATTCGCCCGGCCAGTCAAAAACGCGGGTGTTTTCTTCGATTTCGGCCAAATCTTTTGGGTTTAGCGAACTTAATACGGCGCTGGCCTTGATCTTTCCAAGCTCTTTGTGCGGGTTGATCATGATAGTTGTGCCCTTGTCTTTGAAGGTAAATGCGGTTTTGCCGTGCCAGATGATGTCCATAATTTTGAATTAAAAATTGCGGGGGAATGATACTGGAAAGACGGATTAGTGGCAAGGCCGTCGGATGTGAGGGATGATGGTGGCGGATGGGATGATGGCGGTTTGTGGTATCGATTGGCGCTCCATGTCCGTTTTGCTGTCTTTTTGCTGTATATTCGGACAGGGAGAGGCGGCGACGGGCCGGCCAGTCGAGTTTTTGGCTTGTGGAAGCCAAATGATGGCAAAAACGACAAAATGGCTTATTTAAGCTGAAAAGTCGGTAGATTTTCCCGGGGAAATTTTCAAGACTTCAAATTTCCCAACTTTGCTGGTAGCATGCGGGCGTGGGAAAAATTACCAAAATAAAAGCGCGGGAGGTGCTGGATTCGCGGGGAAATCCGACCGTGGAAGTGGAAATGTGGAGTGCAGATGGGATTTCAGCGAGGGCGATGGTCCCGAGCGGGGTATCCACAGGAATGTATGAGGCAGTAGAGCTCCGCGATGGAGACAAGTCTCGATATATGGGAAAGGGAGTAACTAAAGCTGTAGAAAATGTAAATGGGGAACTTGCAAGCCTTCTGTTAGGTAAAGATAGTGAAGGCCAGGAAGAAATCGATAAAAGGATGATTGAATTGGATGGAACTAAGAATAAGGGGCGACTTGGTGCTAACGCCATTCTTGGCGTATCGATGGCGGTAGCGCATTTGAGCGCGAAAGAGAAGGGAGTGTTTTTGTATGAATATTGGAATCCGGCAGCAAGTACGCTGCCGTTGCCGATGATGGTGATTATGGAGGGTGGACTACATGGCAGCAGTAGTAGCGGTCTTGAAATGCAAGAATTTATGATATTGCCGGTTGGCGCAACTAGTTTCAAAGAGGCCCTAAGGATGGGATCCGAAATTTTCCATAATTTGGAGAAGATTTTGAAAGACCAGGGATTGTCAACCGCTGTCGGAATTGAAGGTGGCTTTTCCCCAAATTTGCCTTCAAACGAAGTAGCCCTTGATAATATAGTTTTGGCTATTGAAAGGGCCGGATATAAATATTGGAAAGACGTAATGATAGCACTGGATTGTGCGGCAAGTGACTTCTTTGATAAGAAAACTAAGAAATATAAGTTGAAGGTAAACGGAAAATTTGAGGAATTGTCCGGCAAGGAATTAGTTGCATTTTATGATGTGTTGTTGCGGAAATATCCAATTATTTCGATTGAAGATGGGCATGATGAAAATGATTGGGATGGTTGGAACCTTATGATGAAGGATGTTGGAAAAACTATTCAGGTTGTAGGGGACGATTTACTTGTTACTAATTTGGAACTACTTAATAAGGCTATTGGGAGCGGTGCAGCAAATTCAATTCTCGTTAAATTAAATCAAATTGGTACTGTGACTGAGGCCCGTGTTGCAGTTGAAGTTGCAAAAAGGGCAAACTGGGGAACTGTCGTTTCACATAGAGGCGGAGAGACAGAAGATACAACAATCGCGGATTTTGCGGTGGGGATGGAGACAGGGCAAATCAAGGCTGGGTCCCTTTCCAGGACGGATCGTATTTGCAAATACAATCAATTGCTTCGAATAGAAGAACATCTCGGAGACAAGGCGGTATACGCCGGCGGAAAGGCATTTTATAATCTGGAAAAAGGATATGAAAACGATTAAAGGCGTGTCGCCGAAACGCGATCCAAATTCGCATAAAGGAGAGAACGGGCGGGTGCTTGTGGTGGGCGGAAGTATCGACTATCACGGCGCGCCGATTTTGGCAGGGATGGGCGCTTTGCATGGGGGCGCGGATCTGGTTTATCTATATGTGCCGGAGTGCAATTTTGAAGTGACGAGGGCGAGTTCGCCAAACTTTATAGTGCGAAAATATACAGGTGATTTTTTGAATGAGAAGGCGGTGAAGGAAATCATAGAGCTTGGAAAACAATGCGACAGTATCGTGATCGGGCCGGGACTGGGAGAGAGAGAAGAGACGATGAAGGCGGTTTTGGAAATTGTGAAAAATCTGCATATTCCGACGGTGCTGGACGCGGCGGCGATGTTTGCTTTGAAAAAAATCGGGAAGTTTCCGCTGGAACAGCCGATTGTGATTACGCCGCACAGAGGCGAGTTTAAAGAGTTTGTGGACAGAGATGTGACAGTGAAAGAAGAGGATCAGAAATCGCTGGTGATTTTGAGATCGGTGGCGATGGATTTACAAATCAACATCCTGCTAAAAGGAAGGATAGACTATGTGGCGTCGGAGGAGGGCGTGGTGGAAAAAAATTTGACTGGCAACGCGGGAATGACCGTGGGCGGGACGGGAGATGTGCTGGCGGGACTCGTGGGATGCTTTTTGGCGCAAGGGATGGAGGCTTTTGATGCCGCGAAAAACGCCGCGTTTTACAATGGTAAGGCCGGAGACATTCTAAAAAAGATGAAAGGCGAAAGATTCACCGCGAGTGAGGTCGCGGAAGCGCTGGGGGCGGGGATGAGGTGAATTATTTTTTGTAATAGCCCGATTGTGACTGGAACCAGTGGCCCATTTCCTTGGAAGTGATCTTCTTGTTTTTCATGATCAGGCTGCGCTTTTTTAGCATGCGTGGAAAGAGCTTCAGATAGTTGAAATATTCCAAAAAAAGATAAGGCTCGGCGAAGAGAATGTAGAAAGGCGTCATGATTTTGCGGAAGATGATCGGAAAAAAGTCGTGGAAGACATTTGGCCAGAGGTCGTTTTTGAGTTGCATCCAGTGCTGGTTTCGG
>JBAZZM010000046.1:0-7847 GCA_041658805.1 Candidatus Altimarinota bacterium
CGATTGGTCGATATTGATGATTTTGTCGAGATTTTGAAGGCCAATGATCTCTTTGTGGGCTCCCGGAGTGGCTTTGGAGCCGTAAATCTCTTGGGAAACGCGACGGACCAGAATGTCGTTGATGAGAGTGGATTTGCCGGAACCGGAAACGCCGGTGACTCCGATAAAGATGCCCAGAGGGAAATCAACGCTGATGTTTTTGAGATTGTGCTCTGTGGCACCGGATATTGTGAGAGTTTTGCCGTTACTTTTGCGACGCTTTTCAGGAACTGTAATTTTGGCCTTGCCGGAGAGATATTTTCCGGTCATGGAATTTGGATTCTTCATGATTTCCGCAGGAGTGCCCTCGGCGACCACCTGTCCCCCATTCTTACCAGCGCCCGGACCTATATCGAGGATATGGTCGGCGGCCATCATGGTATCGACGTCATGTTCCACAACGATCACGGTATTTCCAAGATCGCGGAGAGAAATGAGTGTTTTAATGAGCTTATGGTTGTCGTTTTGGTGCAAGCCGATACTGGGCTCGTCGAGGACGTATATAACGCCGGAGAGCTTCGATCCGATTTGAGTGGCAAGACGGATGCGCTGGGCCTCACCTCCGGAAAGCGTGTTTGCGGTGCGGTCAAGCGTGAGATAGGAAAGGCCGACGTTTTCCAAAAACTGGAGGCGGTTTAAGACTTCGACAAAAATCAGGCGGGCGATTTCGGCTTTGGAAGGGCTCAATTTGAGTGATTTGAAAAAACTGATGGCCTTTGTGACCGAATATTCGGTGACATCGATAATTGATTTTTTATCAATTTGGACGGCCAAAATTTCCTTTTTCAGACGTTTTCCATGGCAGGAAGGACATTTCAAAATACGCATGAAGCCTTCAATCTTTTTACGGACATAGTCGGAATCGGTTTCCAGATAGCGGCGTTCCAGATTTGGGATGACACCTTCGAAAACGGTATTGTACTGGCCAACCATCCCTTCTTCATCTTCGTTGTAATAATTGGATCCGAGGCTGACCTGGTATTTGTTTTCGCCGTCACCGTAAAAAATAATTTTTATGGCTTCAGGTGTGAGTTTTTTGACAGGAACATTCATGGAAAATTTATGAGCCTTGGCGACACTTTCGAGGATTTTGTTGTACCAGCTCAAGTGAGTCGTGGTCGTGGACCAAGGCATGATTGCGCCTTCGGCAAGCGTCAGATTTGGATTTGGCATGACAAGAGCCGGATCGATTTCCAGTTTGGTGCCGAGACCGTGACACTCCGGACATGCGCCATGAGGGCTGTTGAAAGAGAAACTGCGCGGAGAAATTTCGGGAACATTGACCTGGCAATCGGCGCAGGCAAAATGCTCGGAAAAAACAGAAGTTTTGCCGGAATCGTGATCGGCGACCATCATCAGGCCTTCGCCGTATTTGAGAGCTGTTTCGATGGAATCGACAAGGCGCGTGCGGTTTGGATTTGGCAGGTCTATTTCCTGACCGGAGGAGAGTTTTTCAACATGCTTTTCGAGATCTTTGATAACCAAACGATCGACAACTATTTCGATACTGTGCTTGGTATTTTCATCGAGTTCGGGAAGATCGGTGACAGGCAGGACTTCCCCATCGACACGGACGCGGACAAAGCCGTCTTTTTTTATCCTGTCAAAAACTTTGAGATGCTGGCCTTTGCGATCGCGGACAACCGGAGATAGAATGAGAATCTTGCTGCCGGATTTCATAGAGGCGACAGAGGAAAGAATCTGCTGTGGCGTCTGGCGCTCGATTGGTTTGCCACAATTTGGACAGTGAGGGGTGCCGACTTTGGCGAAAAGAAGACGGAGATAATCGTAGATTTCGGTGACCGTTCCTACTGTGGAACGGGGGTTTCTGGGGGCGCTCTTTTGATCGATGGAAATGGCCGGAGAAAGCCCTTCTATAGAGTCGACCTCGGGCTTTTCCATGAGCTGAAGAAAGTTTCTGGCATAGGTGGAAAGACTTTCGACATAGCGACGCTGGCCTTCGGCATAAATAGTGTCAAAAGCGAGCGAGGATTTGCCCGAACCGGAAAGGCCGGTGATGACGGTAAATTTGTCGCGCGGGATCTCCACATCGATGTTTTTGAGATTGTGGAGACGGGCGCCTTTGACGATGATTTTGTCGTGCAGCATGGAAAAAATTCTAAGCTAAATCTGAAGCATAGTTTTGCAAGCGGGGATTTTAGCACGGAAAAAGAGATTTGGCAAGGGTGCGGGGGAGATGGAGTTAATGGTTAGCCATATAGCCTGCCGCAAAGGCCAACACGATACCTGCGCAGACTCCGGATATGGCGGCGAGAGCGGCTGTTTTAACACCTTCGACAATCTTTAGAACCTCTTCTTCGCTAAGCACCACCTCCACTTTGACCCGGCCGGACTCTTTTGGTGTAACGCTGACACGAGAAAAAGCCGACCGCAAATTGTCAGACGCAAAAAAACCGATCAAGGATTTTACCGTTCTTATTGTTTCCAATATTTCCGGACTCACATGACCGCTTATCGAGACCCCTCCCTCGATACCCGATTTCGAAGCGTTTTCTGGTTGACTCATAAGTCTTGAGTTATGCCTTGCAATTCTAACTGCTTTTTGATTTTTGTCAAGCCGCGCCCATGAAGCAGATAAATGAAAGCCCTCTCCCAGCCTGTTTTTTTTGCCGAAAGGTGAATACACACTCACCGTCTGGTTTTGTCATCTCAATTTGTGCGGAAAAACTGGATTTTTCGGCTGAAATAAGCTAGATTTTGAGTACGAGAAGAGTTGAAATATGATTTGAAAAACGAGAGAATAAATGGAGATATTTAAAATTATAATTTAACCAAATTTTCCATGAAAAAGATTGAAAAAATTGATCAGGAGCTGCATGAGAAATTTTCGGAATGTGGGAAAAATGCGCGGGAGTGGATGCGGAAGTGCGTGATGATGTTGCCGGAGATTGAGAGGAGGCTGGTGTGGGAAAAAAAAGGCTTTTCGAGCATCTATGAATATGCGGCAAAACTGGCCGGAATGAGTCGGGAGACGGTGGACGATGGCTTGAGAATTCTAAAAAAGGCCGAAGGCAAGCCGAATTTGATGGCGGTGATTGAAAAAAGAGGGATCAATGCTGTGCGACCGGTGATGGGGATCGCGACGACGGAGACGGAGAAATTTTGGGCAGATAAGGCGAAGTCGATGAGTAAAAATACTTTGGAGATGTACGTGAGAGAATTTCGAAAAGAATTTGGAGATGGAGATGAAAATAGAAAACTTGGGAAGCGGCGTACTAGTACGCCGGAAGAAAAAGGCGAGTTATTGGCTGAAGGAGAACAAGAATCGGCGGTGGAGAAATTTCCTAAAAAGGTGATTGTGATGGAGTTGGGAGGGATGGTTTTGGAGAAATTGGAAAAACTGAAAGGGCAAAAAAGTTGGGATGAGTTGATGGAGCAACTGCTGAAAGAGCGGGAGGAGAATCTGGAAGCGAGAAAACCGGTGGCGGTGAGAGCGAAAATGGTGAGAAGCGCTGAAGAGAATAAAGATGGAAGTGAAGGAAGGCGATATTCCCGACATATTCCGATGGCGGTTAGGCGCCATGTGCTGGCGAAAACAAACGGGCAGTGTGCGTTTCCGAGATGCGTGAAGAAGGCGAAAATTTTGCATCATACAGAGAGGTTCGCGGTGAAGAAGTGGCATGATGTGGAGAAAATCCGGCCGATGTGCGTGGCGCATGAGCGGATTGCGCATTTGAGTTTGATTGAAAATGAGGAGAGCGAAAGCGAGAGATGGAAAGTGCGGAAAGAGGTGGAGAGTAACAGTTTGGGGTTTGTGGTGGACACGGAAGTGGCGGAATACCGGCGGCGATGAAGGCGAGGTGACGGTGAGAGAAAAGGTGAAGATAAATAGGCGAAGGTGAAAAGAGAATGACGTGGATCGTGAATACGTGGAAAAATGGGGCGAGGATGGGTGAATATTTGAGCAGTGCGGCTAAGCCTGATTTTGCCGTGCAGATGTGGGCGAGGCGTGGTTGCGGATACCTTCGAAAAGTTTGCCGTAGATTTTGTGGTTTTCCTTCTTGGCGAAAAGATAGTTGAGCGTCATGTAGCCGCTTACGAGAAATGGGGCGATGATCAGCGTCAGATTCATTTCCAAAAAGATGTTGAAGAGGGCGTGGAGACCGACGGCGATGAGCAGACCTTCCAAGAGGCGTTCCTGATGGAAAAGTTTTGTCTGGCGGAAGTTGAAAAGTTTGTGAAGAGCGACAGTCCAGAGCTGGCGTTTGGCGCGGAGTTCTTCCTGCAAAATAGGTTTTGCAAAGTGGGCCGTGCCGTAGTAGTAGCCGAAAATACCGGAAAACATGATGTGAGCAAAAGTCGAAAAAGAGGAGCGAAAAAGGAAAGGAAGGAAGAGACTGTTTGTGCCCTGCGTGACCCAGATGTTGTAAAAATACAGAACATTTTCGGTGAAGGCGAAGCCGAGCGCGGCGATAATGAAAAATTCGATAGAGTCATCTACACTGCGGAGACGGTTTTCATCGACGATTTTGACGGGCAGAAATTTGAGAAGCTCCTCCATGACACCGACAAACATGAAAGTGATAATGACACTAAGAGGTATATTGATCAGATTGCCGATGCCGATGAGATCTCCACTGTAATAGTTTGCGTAGCGAAACGCGTTGATGGATGGGAAAAATTGCCAGAGAAATTTATAAAGTAAAATCGGAAGAACCATGATAGCTCCGAGGATGAAAGTGAGGGCGGTGTGGCGGCGGTCTTCAGGCTGTTTTTTATAATAGAGATAGCCCCAAATATAAGCCGGTACGCAGGCCAGCAGGATCGAGCCAATTATCTGCAGAAATTGAGACATTTTTTGGTTTTGGTTTTTATACTGCCTACGTGTATTATAACATAGTTATTCGACTTCAACAAGATTGACATGCTGGCTTTCTGAAGCCAGTTTGCCGAGATTTTCCATGTCGGTCATGGTGATGATCGCCTGGCAGCCTTTTATGGCTTTGAGGAGGCGATTTTGGCGGGAGCTGTCGAGCTCGGAAAAGACGTCATCGAGGAGGAGGATGGGGTCTTCGCCTGTGAGTTCGCGGATAAATTCGATTTCGGCGAGTTTGATGGCGAGGAGGAGAGTGCGAAATTCACCACGGGAGGCGGAAACGTTGATTTCTTTTTCGTTCAGATGAAAGACGAGGTCGTCGCGATGCGGACCGGCCGTTGTCTTTGCCTGCAGGATGTCTTTTTCCAGACGGTTGGAAAGTGTCTGCGTGTAGAGGCCGGGAAGTTTTGCTGGAGAGTCGGGAGGCTCAATCTTGCTCAAGTAGCTGACGGTAAGAGTTTCCTTTGCGCCGGAAATGGCGTGATAAAGTTTTGGCAGTTTTTGGTTGAGAAAAGAGAGAAGTTGGAGGCGTTTTTCGATGATGACAGAGCCGAATTCGACGATTTCTTTGTCCCAAGCGAAGAGGTCGTCGAGGAGAGTGGAGGTGGGAGCGCGAGCGAAGCGAGCGCGACGGATTTCGTCGAGTAGGGCGTTTCTTTGTTTGAGAATTTGATTGTATTTGGTGAGAGCATTGAGGTAGCGATGATCGGCTTGGGAAAGCAAAATATCCATGTAGCGGCGGCGCAGGCCGGGACTCAAGTAAAGGATGTTTAAATCCTCGGGATGAAAAAGGACGGTCAGGAAAGTGCCGATGTATTCACTGTTTTTGAGGGCTGCGCCATTTTTTTTGAAAATCTTTTTGCGGACGGGATAGTTGCTGTAGGAAACCTCAATTTCAGTTTTTTCTTTGGCCTCGATTTCGCCGATGAGACGGAAATAATCCATACCCCAAGAAATTAGATCGTCCTGCAGGACAGCGCGGAAAGAGCGGCCGAGGGAAAGGACGTAAACGGCTTCAAGAAGGTTGGTTTTTCCGAGGCCGTTTGGGCCGGCCACGACGGTGAGAGGCCGCGCCGGATCAAATTCAAAAGTCCGCCTGCGTGAATTGCGAAAGTTTTCAAGTTGAAGTTTTAGCAGTTTCATTATATATTCTGGTCACCTTTCAATCGTAATATGCCTAAAGAAAAACAAAAAGTCGATATCAACGCGATGCGACATTCCTGCGCGCATGTTTTGGCTCAAGCGGTTTTGGAAATGTTTCCGGAAGCGAAACTTGGCATAGGACCGACTATAGACGATGGCTTTTATTATGACTTTGAATTGCCGAGGACTCTGATTCCCGAGGATCTGCCGATATTGGAAGAAAAAATGAAAAAAGTTATCAATCAGAGACAGAATTTTATTGTGAAGATGGAACCGCACAAAAAGAGTGTCGAATTTCTGGAAAAAACCGATCAGAAATACAAGGTGGAACTTGCCAAAGAGTTGGTGGAAAAAGGTGAGAAGATTACTTTTTATGAAAATGTTACGCCGGAAGGCAAACCGATGTTTGTGGATCTGTGCGCAGGACCGCATCTGGAAAATACCGGCCAAATCGGGGCTTTTAAATTGATGAAAATTGCCGGAGCCTACTGGCGCGGAGACGAGAAAAATACGATGCTGCAAAGAATTTACGGAACGGCATGGCATTCAAAACAGGAATTAAACGACTACATCCAAAGGCTTGAAGAAGCCAAAAAACGCGATCATCGCAAACTGGGCAAAGAGCTGCAGATTTTTGTTTTTGACGACGATGTGGGACCCGGTCTGCCGCTGTGGCTGCCGAATGGCGCTGTGATGATTGAAGAACTGGAAAAATTGGCAAAAAAAATGGAATTTGATGGCGGCTACAAAAGAGTACGCACGCCGCATCTGGCAAAAGAGTCGATGTATAAAATGAGCGGGCATCTTCCCTTCTATAAAGACAGTATGTTTCCGCCGATGGAACTGGACGGGCTGAAATACTATCTAAAGGCGATGAACTGTCCTCATCATCACAAGATTTTCGGAGCGGTGCCGAGAAGTTATAGAGACCTGCCTCTGCGACTGGCCGAATACGGGACCTGTTATCGTTTTGAGCAGACCGGTGAGCTTTTTGGGCTAATGAGAGTGAGATCTCTGCAGATGAATGACGCGCATATCTACTGCACGCGTGAGCAATTTGCCGAGGAATTTCACGCGGTGAATCAATTGTATATGAAATATTTTAAGATTTTTGGAATTGAAAAATATGTGATGAGGTTTTCGACACACGATCCGTCAAAATTGGGAGAAAAATTTGTGGACGAGGGAGAGCTTTGGAAAAAAACCGAGGACATGGTGCGGGATGTTTTGAAAAAAACAAAGACGCCGTTTGTTGAAGTGCCGAATGAGGCCGCTTTTTACGGACCAAAAATTGATGTGCAAGTGTGGAGCGCAATCGGAAAAGAGTTTACGCTGGCGACGAATCAGGTGGATTTTGCGGTGCCAAAAAGATTTGGGCTGACATATATAAACGAGAAAGGCGAGGAGGAGACTCCGCTGTGTATTCATCGCGCGCCGCTGGGAACGCATGAGCGATTTATAGGCTTTCTGATCGAGCATTACGCTGGAGCGTTTCCGGTGTGGCTGGCTCCGGTGCAGGCCAAAATCATGACTGTTTCGGAAAAATTTAATGACTACGCGCAGGCGGTTTTGGACGCTTTGTTTGAAGCCGGAATCAGAGTGGAGATTGCGAACGAAAATGAAACGCTGGGCAAAAAAATCCGCAATGCCGAGCTGATGAAAATTCCATATATGCTGGTGGTCGGTGAAAAAGAGGCCGGAGACAAGACTGTGGCGGTGAGAGATTATGCCACGAAAAAGCAGACCGTGATGAATGTGAAGAAGTTTATCGAGATGGTAAAGAAGGCGGAGCCGTTTTAGTGGCCGCCGCGACTTTGAAGAATCTCGG
>JBAZZM010000047.1:0-7597 GCA_041658805.1 Candidatus Altimarinota bacterium
CGCTCAGTTTGAATCCGAAGTGGTCTATAGTTCCCTTCACGAAGCCCTTTCCAAGCAGGGCGTAATTTTTGATTCCACAGACAACGCTCTCAAGAACCATCCCGAATTTTTCAAAGAATATTTTGGCAAAATCATCCCTATCAACGACAACAAATTCGCCGCTTTAAATTCCGCGGTTTGGTCTGGTGGAACTTTTATTTATGTTCCAAAAGGCGTCGAGGTCGCACTCCCACTTCAGGCTTACTTTAGAATGAATTCCGACAACATGGGCCAGTTTGAACGCACTCTGATCATCGCTGACGAAGGCAGTAAGGTGCACTATATCGAAGGCTGCACAGCACCTGTTTCCTCGGCAAATTCTCTTCATGCCGCCGTAGTTGAAATCATCGTCAAAAAAAATGCCCGCGTTCAATACACCACGCTTCAGGACTGGGCTCACAACATTTACAATCTCGTCACAAAACGTGCTTACGCTTACGAAAACGCCGAAATGTTTTGGCTGGACTGCAATATCGGTTCACATGTAACGATGAAATATCCGGCAATTTATCTGATGGGACGCGGCGCACGCGGCGAAGTGCAATCACTCGCCTTTTCAGGAAAAAACCAACATCAGGACGCCGGTGCCAAAATCATTCACGCCGCGCCCGACACCTCCTCCATCATCAACTCCAAATCCATCAGCAAATCCGGAGGGCGTACCACATACCGCGGCTTGCTCAAGGTCGCCAAGGGCGCCCACAACATCAAAGCAAAAATAAACTGCGACGCCCTCCTTCTGGATTCGGATTCCCGCTCCGACACTTATCCCACAAACATCATCGAAGAAGATGACGTCAATATCGCCCACGAAGCCACGGTCTCCAAAATCGGCGAAGAACAAATGTTTTATCTCCGCTCCCGCGGCCTCTCGGAGCAGGAAGCCGGCTCCATGATCGTCAACGGCTTCGCCGACCCCATCATCAAACATCTACCCATGGAATACGCCGTAGAATTAAACCGCCTCATCGAAATGGAAATGACCGGATCAGTAGGCTAGGCACTTTTTGCCATTATCTCCCCATCTAAACAATATGCATCACTTAACTGAATTCGGCACAAAACTCCCACGAAACCTCACCATCAAAGCACGCGAACATCGCATTCTCGTGGCCGATACGTTAAACACCTCGGACATTATTCTCGAAGAAAATTCCTCACTCACGCTCGTCGCCGTCCTCACGAAAGGCTGGACCGAAAAACAATTTCTCAATTTTTATCTCGACGGTGAAAACGCCACTCTAAATTTCATCGCGATGATCATCGCCAAAGGTTCCAACGAATTCCCGTTTGAAACGATTTCCAATCACGAAATTCCGCGCACCAGCGCCTACTACAAAGTTCGCGGTGCCATGTTCGACAACTCCAAAGTTTATTACAAAGGAAATTTGATCATCAAAAAAGGCGCCCAGATCACCGACACGCATCTCGCCCACCACACGCTCATGCTCTCCAGAAACGCCAAAGTCGAGACCATACCGTCTCTCGAAATTCTCGCTGACGATGTAAAAGCCGGCCACGCCGCCACTATCGGCCGCGTCGACGAAGAAATGCTTTTTTATTTCCAAAGCCGCGGCCTCGACAAAAAAACCGCTACCACGAGCCTCATCCGCGCCTTCATGCACACCGACCTCGAACACATTCCCGACGCCGACGCCCGCATGGTAGTGGCCGAGATGATTGAAAAAGAACTCAACGTTCAATAAAGTGTAATCACACTAACAATCAACCCATGAAACACTCCAGATTCATCCCCATCCTATTCCTGCTTACCCTGCCATTTCTCGCAGCTTGCGGCAAAACCGAACCACAAGCCATAGACATGACCAATCCGCAAGATTTTTCCAACCTCCGTGGAATGGAGGGTCTGGAAGGGCTCGATGCCGCTTACGATCTAAAAAATTATTACGATCAAGTGGACGCCGTCGAGGCTGCAAAATTTAAAAAGATCGAAGACGAAAGACTAAAAAGAGAGGAAGCCGAAAAAAAGGCGGCAGAAGAAGCTAAAATTAAATCACAAGAAGTTCATTTTGATTCGACCACCGGCCTTTGTTGGAACGACCGCTACAAGCCAACAATCTCCAACGGAATTATCAAACTAAATATCGCCGTTCAGGTCAACAATCAAGAATGGGATTGGATTAAAAATTTAAGTTGTCTTACTTCTCTGGAAGTCGAGTCATCGGATTTCGATAATTTCAACGAACTTGCAAACTTTAAAAATCTCGAAAGACTAAAAATACGTGAATTAAAAATGAGCGACATCAAAGGCTTGGAAAATTTCAAAAATCTCAAATCTTTGGAATTTTACAAAGTCGACATCTCCGATCTTTCACCAATTACAAAAGCGCAAAATCTAACATCCTTAAGCATCGTAACCTCGAATCTCGACGATATTTCCCCCATCTCTTCATTAACAAAACTTATTGGGATAGCCCTGACAAGCACGGACGTCGCCGATATTTCCCCTCTTCTGACTCTTCCAAATTTGCAAATCTTGAACGTAAACAAAACGAGAATTTCTCAAGCTCAATGCGATGAAATCAAAATCAAGTTCCCAAACGCGATTATAACTTGTAACGATCTTCGAAATTAAAATGCTGAATCCCAGAGCCCTCAAATCCCGGTTCCCGATTTTTTCCCGCAAGATCAAAGGCAAATCCATTGTCTATCTGGACAATGCTTCCAGCACCCAAAAACCGAAAGTCGTCATCGATGCCTTGAAAAATTTTTACGAAAACCACTACGCAAACATCCATCGCGGTCTCTACACTCTCTCCGAAGAAGCCACTGAAGCATATGAAAACGCCCGCAAAACCACAGCAAAATTTATCCACGCCAAATCAGAGCACGAAATAGTTTTCACGCGCAACTGCACCGAGTCCATCAATCTCGTGGCTTACACATGGGGCGAATCCGAAATCCGCAAAGGCGATGAAATTATCGCGAGCGCCCTCGAACATCATTCAAACCTCGTACCTTGGCAGGAGCTCGCCCGTAAAAAATCCGCCAAATTAAAAATCATCCCACTTAAAAATAATCTCACTCTCGATCTCCAAGCTTTCAAGAAACTTCTCAATAAAAAAACTAGGCTCGTCGCCCTGACCGCCATGTCCAATGTCACCGGCACCGTCCCGCCAGTCAAAGAAATGATCCGCCTCGCTCATAAATTTGGTGCAAGAGTCCTCATCGACGGCGCCCAGTCCGTCGCACACTCCACCACCGACGTCCAAAAACTCGACTGCGATTTCCTCGCTTTCTCCAGCCACAAAATGCTCGGCCCCACCGGCGTCGGCGTGCTCTACGCCAAGCAGCGCATCCTCGAATCAATTCCGCCTTTCATGTTTGGCGGAGACATGGTTCGCTACGTCACCCAAACAAAAGCCAGCTTCGAAGAAGTCCCTTGGAAATTTGAAGCCGGCACTCCAAACATCGCCGATGTCGTCGCTTTTGAAGCCGCTTTAAAATTCCTCCAAAAAGTCGGACTGAAAAATATCGAAGCCCACGAAAAAAAACTCCTCACCCAAACAAAAAAACTTTTCTCAAAATATAAATCCGTCCAAATTTACAGTGCCAAAAATTCCACCGGCATCCTTTCTTTCACAATCAAAGGCGTTCACCCACACGACATCTCCGCCGTATTCAACGAGGAAAACGTCTGCGTCCGCGCCGGACACCACTGCGCCCACCCGCTCATGGACCGCTTGCGTGTCCCAGCCACCGCCCGCATCAGTTTCTATCTTTACAACGACAGCTCCGACATCGCCCGCCTCGAAAAAGCTTTGCTCAAAGTCTTTAAAATCTTTGGAATAAAAAACTGATGAATCTTTATACGGAAATCATACTCGATCACTATAAAAACCCTCACAACAAGGGCCGCTTAAAAAAACCTCACGCCACAGCCATCGAGCACAACCGCACCTGCGGCGACAAAATCCGCATTGACCTCAAATTCGATAAAACAAACCTCGTCACCGAAGTTTCTTTTGAAGGCGTCGGCTGCGCCATCTCGCAGGCCGCCGCCTCCATGCTCACCGACAAACTTCTCGGCCTTCCCAAAGACCAAATCGCCAAATTCTCCCACGAAAAAATGCTCAAACTCCTCGCTATCCCCATCGGCCCCGGCCGCTTAAAATGCGCCCTTCTCGCCCTCTACGCCACAAAAAAGGCCATCCTACCCTAGCCTAGACCGCCCAAAATGTGCTATAATATCAGGATTTAATCTAAATTATGGCCAATAGTCTTAGCGGTTCGGTAACCAGCCAAAGCTCACAAGTCGTCGACGCCGGCTCATCCACCGGTGGTGGACTCCAATTCAGCGATTTGAGCATGACTATCCTCACGAAATTCATTCAAGTCCTCGAAGCCGCCATCGTCATCATCGCGACATATTTCATCGTCCGCTGGATCCGTTCCAAATTCGAAAAAATGGAAACCGATCACGCCCAGCAAAAAACCGCCATCAACCTCCTCGAAAAAATCTGTAGCGGTTTTGCCATCGTCGTCGGCGTTACCCTCGCCCTCAAAACCGTCGGCCTCGACATGAGCATCCTCGTCTCTGTCGCACTCCTCGGCTTGAGCTACGGCCTCAAAGACATCATCAAAAATTACGTCGCCGGCATCCTCATTTTCTTTAAAGCCCCATTCAAAATCGGCGATGTCGTAAAAATCAAAAACTATGTCGGCAAAGTCGATAAAATGGACCTCCAGTCCACCAGTATAAAGACTTTCGACAACCGCGATGTCACAATCTACAACTCCGATGTCATGATGCAGTCTATTTCGAATTATTCCCGCTACCCGATGCGCCGTCTCGAAATCGACGTCAACCTCGGCTACGGCACGGATATAGACAAAGCCACGCGCATCTTCGACCAAATCCTCGCCAACGATCCAAACGTCCTCAAGACTCCAAAATACTCCATCGTTTTCAGCAAATTCACAAACAACAGCGTCGTTGTCCGCCTGAAATTTTGGGTCGCTTACCCGAGCAATATTCTAAAAATCCGTTCCCAAATCGCCTGGCAGATCCAGCAAGCCTTCGACGAAGAAACGCTTTACATGCCTTACCAAAAAACCGTCCAGCCAACAGAGGATTTCACGCTCACGCCTGCCCGAAAATCCCGCGTCAAAGAATTTTATTCCCGCCCGACCTTCACCGACATCAAAGCCCCGACTCAAAATTCGACTATCACTATCACCAGCGTCACACCTCTCACTCAAGACTTTGTAGATGCGGAAGAACCGGTTGTGGAAGACTAGTTAACGATTGTTAACCAAAGAGTCAACACGGTTAACAAACCTTCATGGCAGGCCCAAGAGGATTTGAACCCCTACTAACGGTTTTGGAGACCGCTGTGCTACCATTGACACCATGGGCCTGTATTTGCCAACGCATTTTATAATCTCCCTACCTCAAAAGCAAACTGCGCTTGCCTTTTCCGCCTCAAAAAAGCTATAATCGGGAAAACTTAACCTCACCTCTATGCAACACCAATTCTACGATGTAAAAAAGAAGCAGAAAGTAATGGCTGAAGTCGTCGACAAAGTCACTTACAAGAATGCCAAAACAGGGCGCACTTCTTATGCATTCAAAGGCAAAACTACCGATGACCGTCCGTTGACCGCTTTCGTTGATCAGGCCACTTGGGAAAGCACCGATCTGGGCGACATGAAAATGGCCGCTTAGTTTGAAGGTTCTAATTATTACTGCCCTTCTTCGTGTCTTTGCGTTTGTGTTCGATATGCTTTCGGCAGGTCGGGCAGAATTTGCTTAGCTCTTTCACGATCTCGTCATTGCGACGCTTATCGTAGTACGTGATATAGTTGGCGCGATTGCATTCTTTGCAATACCATGTGCAATACTGACTTTTTCCCTTTGCCATAAGTTATTTGCGGTTAAAGCGGTAGAATTTTATACGAATATCGCCGGAAGTCAAAGGAAACTTGTCTATTTACTTGGAATCCCTTGCACTCCCAAACCCTTTTCTATAAACTCACTCTCAAGAAAAGGATAAAAGGTCGGAGAAAACCCTCTTCCTAAAACGAAAGGGGTATCTCCACCTGCCCGGATTCAGCTTCTTTTGATAATTTCAGAAAGAATTTCATCAAAATCAACGCCTTTGGATGAATCCAGCACAAAGAGGTGATACAAAAGATCAACGCTCTCTTCCACAAGCCTCTTTTTTGATTCCTTTTGAGCCGCTTTTATAACTTCGCCGGACTCTTCTCCCACTTTGGCACAAATCTTATCAATCCCCTTTTTGAATAAAAAAGCCGTATATGATCCCTTTGGCATGCTTTTCTTACGCTTATCTATTACAGCGTATAATCCAGCAAAAACATCTTTATAAGCCGCATCCCCAAAACAGGACGCCGTCCTCAAGTGACACGTATTCCCCTTTGGAATCACCTCTACAAGCAGGGCGTCACCGTCACAATCAAGCCGAACATTCACAACTTTCAAAATATTGCCGCTGGTCTCCCCCTTCATCCACAGCCGTCCCTTTGTCCGACTGTAAAACCAAACCTTTTTTGTTCGCAAAGTCTTTTTCAGAGCATCCTTGTCCATATATCCGAGCATCAACACTTTGCCGTCAACAACACTTTGAATAACGGCAGGAACAAGATTCTGAATTTTTTTCCAATTAATTTTTTTTGAAAAATCGCTCATATAGATCGGATTAAAATATTTTTCGAAGCTAAATATTTTTTTGCCTCGGCAATAGAAATTTCTTTATCGTGAAACAAGCTGGCTACCAACACTGCATCCGCTCCCCCAACTGAAAAAGCCTCTTCCATGTCTTTCAAGGATCCGGCCCCGCCGGAAGCTATCACCGAAATTTTCAACCTCTCTGACAATCTCTTCAACAAATCCAAGTCATATCCTGACTTCGTTCCATCGCGATCCATCGATGTTATCAAAATTTCTCCCGCCCCCATCTTCTCCAGAGAAGAAGCCCATTCCAAGGCATCTAAATCGGTTTTAGTTTTCCCGGCATTCACAAAAACGCGCCAAACCCCGTCAATTTTTTTCACATCCACAGCGACAACAACACATTGCGAACCAAATTTTTCCACCGCTTCCCGAATCAAATCCGGATTTTTTACCGCCGCAGAATTTATCGACACCTTATCGGCACCGCACTTGAGCAATTCCTCGATTTGATCAAGAGAATTAATCCCACCACCAACAGTGAAAGGAATCGAAATTGCCCTAGCCACGGCCTCCACAGTTTCCACCATCGTTTTGCGCCCCTCATTCGTTGCCGAAATGTCTAAAAGAACCAATTCGTCCGCCAAGGAATCAGAATAAAATTTTGCCAATTCCACAGGATCTCCGGCATCTCTCAATCCTTCAAAATTAACACCTTTCACCACGCGCCCGTCCTTCACGTCCAAACAAGGAATAATCCGCTTCGTCAAACCGCTCTGAAACCGCAACACGGCCTCTTTCAAGTCTATCTTTTTTTCATAAATCGCCTTTCCAACTATCACACCATTCGCACCAATTTCACGAGCAGCCTCGATTGATCGCAGATCCGAAACCCCACCCGAA
>JBAZZM010000048.1:0-7560 GCA_041658805.1 Candidatus Altimarinota bacterium
AAAAAATGTATTTCCTACAACTCGCTTCTATGCGAACTTTTTGTTCGCGTGGAAGCGACGTTGGTGGTTGTAGTGTAGCGATAAAGTGGCTTTTTGAGAAGAGGCGTAAAAGCTTTAGGAAAATTTAAGGAAAATTTAAGACTTTTTTAAGAAGTGTCTGGTATATGCTTATGGCATGGACATAAATACCTACCTGTATCAGACCGAGCGGGAGCTGGTGATTCGCAACTATAGCCCGCGGACGCGAGTTGCGTATAGCCGGTGTCTACGCGAGTATCTGGAGTTTGCGGGGAGCGAGATGCATTTTCCGAATGAGGAGATGATCAAGGATTTTTTGTTTTTGAAGAAAAATCGGAATTATGCGCCGGAGACAATCAATCTTTATTTGAACGCTGTGAAGTTTTTTTATAAGCATGTGCGGCGATGTTCGGATAAGATTGAGGTGAGGTTTGCGAGGCGGAATAGGAGGCTTCCGGTCGTGCTTTCTCATGATGAGATAATGAGGATGATAGGCGTGCTGGGGAATTTGAAGCACCGGCTGATCATTTCACTGGCTTATGGAGCGGGGTTACGGGTGAGCGAAGTGGCCAATCTTCGTATAAGCGATTTGGATTTTGAAAATGGGTTGATTCGAATCGTGGCTGGAAAAGGCGGAAAAGATCGGGTGACGGTGTTGCCGGAGAAATTGGTGGGTTCTATGCGAAGTTTTGTGAAAAAGAGGGAGTGGAGAGGGTATCTCTTTTTTGGAAGGAGTGATTTTGGTCGAGGGCGAGATGGTGGTGGCGACGGAGGCGGAAGTGGCAACAAAAAACTGACTACGAGGACTTTGCAAAAGGTTTTTAAAATGGCTTTGGATAAAGCCGGAATTGAGAAGGCGGCGACTTTTCATTCGCTACGGCACAGTTTTGCGACGCATTTATTGGAAAACGGGACCAATTTGAGATTTATTCAGGAGCTATTGGGACATCAAAATATTCGCACAACGCAGAGATATACGCAGGTTGCGATTGGAAGTTTGAGGCTGGTGGAGAGTCCTTTTTAGTTTTAGCGGGAGCCGCGTGAGCGGTTTTGGCGAAAGCCACCACCTCCGGAGCGATGACCGCCTCCTCCAGGACGATGACCGCCACGGCTGCCTCCTTGGCGTGGTCCGCCGAAGCGTGAGCCACCGGAACTGGGTCCGCCTGAGCGGTGGCCGTGGAATTGTTGGCGGCGGGGAGGTCTGGAACCGGAGTGGTCGGAGAATTGGGCTTTTGGGAGATCCGGGTGACTGGAGATCGGCAGGACTTTTTTGACCAAGCGTTCGATGTCTGCAACGTCGCGGCGTTGGTCTGGCATTACAAGAGAGATGGCGTGGCCGCCGGCTCCTGCGCGGGCTGTTCGGCCGATGCGATGAACATAGTCTTCACTGTTTTCGGGGAGGTCAAAGTTGATGACAAGTTCGATGCCGGTGACGTCGATACCGCGGGAGGCGATGTCTGTGGCGACCAAAATTCTGTATTTACCGGACTTGAAACCGGCGAGGGCTTCCTTGCGTTGGCCGAGGGAGCGGTTGGAATGAATTTCGGCGGCGCTTTCACCAAAATCGCGGAGCAGGGCGGCGAGTTTTTTGGCGCCGTGTTTGGTTCTGGTAAAAATCAGTGTGGTGCCGGAATATTGTTCGAGCAGTTTTTTAACAAGGGAAATTTTGCTGGCGCGGTCGATAAGGAAGAGTTCCTGAGTGACTTTTTCGACTGTGGTGCCGGCGGGGGCGACTTCCACATTGATCGGCATTTTCATTTGGGCTGTGGCCATTCTCATGATCTCCGGAGGCATAGTGGCGGAAAAAAGCATGGTTTGACGTTCTGGCGGAAGGAAGGCGAAAATTTGTTTGATCTGCGGGGCGAAGCCCATGTCGAGCATGCGGTCGGCTTCGTCGAGGACGACGATGCGGACACGGTCGAGTTTCAGAGTTCTCTGGTCGAGGTGGTCGTTTAGGCGGCCCGGGGTGGCGATGATGATGTGCGGGTCGCGGCGGATGTCGCGGATTTGCATGGACATGGAGGCGCCGCCGATGATGACTGCGGTGCGGATGCCGAGGGCCGCGCCGATTTTACGCAGTGATTCTTCCACTTGTATAGCCAGTTCACGAGTTGGCAGGACCACGAGGCCGCGGCCCTTCATTTCATAAAGTCTCTGGATCATGGGCAGGCCAAAAGCCAGAGTTTTGCCTGTGCCGGTCTGGGCGATTCCGACCATGTCTTTGCCTTCCATAGCGATAGGAATGCCCCGGACTTGAATAGGAGTTGGGATGGTGTATTTCAGCTTAGCCAAAGTGGCGAGCAGAGCTTCGGAAATTCCAAGGTTGAGAAAATTGTCGTGCGAGATGGGTTCGGACATGGGTAGATTAAATTAGCAGGCGGCATGATATACCGCATTGAGGCTTATTACTAGCGAAAAAGAAGCTTCTTGGAAATATCACGAAACCTTTAGAAAAATTTAAGAAAAACTTTAAACTTTTTTAAGAACTTTTTGCTATACCGCTTGTGTTAGCAATATGGGTGTGGAGGGTGGCCTCATGGCCAGAATTAGCATCTGCGCCGTCCGGGTTCGACTCCCGGCGCATCCACCAGCTAACACAAAAGGGTCCCGATAAATCGGGGCCCTTTTATAGTGCAGCCAGAATTAGCATCCACTGGTATTCTAGTAATTCAATGATATAAAAACAATCAATTTTTTTTTGGCGGCGTGTATTGGACAAAGTTCGAAACTATTTCGAGCAGAATCCAAATGATTAAAACTAATAATGCGGACTCGGCAGGGCGAAACAGATTTGTCTGGGGGAATGGATTCGCCCTGCCTCGGCTGATTTCCCGCCCGCAGGAGGGGTCTGGGGAGGAATGCGGGCGGGTTTCGGACTGGGGGTTTTCGGAAATTCGGCGGCTACAAAATCAGAAAGCAAACACATCAAAAAATACGGATTTATTGAAGTAACCTTATAGCGGATTTCCTGAACCAGGGGACATAGGGTCGTTTGAAGATGGCTCTGTGTTTCCTGATTCTGAAATGATATTCACGGTTTGGCTGAAGGGTGACGATATGCTACTCGAGTGCGTCTCATCACCACTGTAAGTCGCGGTAATAATATGTGTAGCATTAGAGAGGCTAAAAGTCGTAAAAATCGCCACACCATAACTATTTAATGTTCCGGTGCCGAGAGTGGCCAGACCAAGCGAAAAGGTAACGGAGCCAGTTGGTGCAACACCGCCGGTAACAGTCGCTGTAAAGGTTACTGACTGATTAGAGGTTGATGGATTCAAACTTGAAGTCATGGTTGTAATAGTTTCTGATTTTACTTCATTAGATTGTGGCCCGGGAGCAGGCGTTTCGCTCACAGGCGACGGTGGAGTTTCTGTCTTTTCCTGTGTCGGCGATTGTTTTACTTTTTCTAGAACATCCGGCGCGACAGTCGTCGATGAAGCTGCCGGTGTCGGTGCGGTTTTGGCTTCGCCATGTTCATCACTGTACACTACCGCGGCTTCAGCAAACCTAGCTTGTCCATATGCTTCGCCGTATTCGCCTTCGGCAAACGCTTTTTTAGCACTCTCAAGATTACCTTTGGCCTTGGCAATCAAGTTGCCCCAGCGGTCAAAGATGTTGAGTTCGTCGTCAGCTTTCATTTTTTCTCCAAAAGTAGCTCCTTGGGTCTGCTTCGGCACGGTAACATTCATATAAGAAGCTGTACCGGGGACAGGGTCCCATCTTATTCCTCGTGCTGTTGAAACTTCCTGCATAGCACTGTTGGCTTCGCTTATTGCGACCCCAGCGCGCTTTATCTGGTCTTCAGCTTTTTGTTTTAAAGATGGCGCGTCATTTACCGACGTAACCGTAACAGTAAAAGTCTTCAAAATATTATCCTGCGCTTTTTTCAAACTATCACCAACAACTTCAAATCTTAACTGACCGCTATATTTTCCTGTAAGCTGTTCCAAAAGTCCTGCGTGCTTGGCTGTTTTTTCATCCACTTCTTTAAGCAATTTCCCCACATTCGGATTAGAAATTGCTGGTAGTTTACCGATTCGCATATTCAGCCGTTCTTGGGCTTTTGTATAGTTCTCTAGGGCATTTTTTAACGCTGTAAGATCATTCGCACCGGGCACTCCGACACCATTTGGAAAGAAAGCTTCCACCTTGAGCAACTCGGCTGCTATTTGATTTGTAATTTCAAGTTCCAATTTAACTCTAGAAGTTGCTCTCCAAGTAAAGAAACGGCTAAATCCTCGCCCCCATTCTTTTAAGAAATATAAATTACTTGTGGGCAGTATGCCAACATCCTTAACTCCCAGATCAGAAGCGGTCATTGTAATAATAAATTCCGCCGGTCTCAAGACTGCCATGTCTTGGGGTTCTCCAGCAGATCCTTTCGGACTCTGTTGCGCTACGGACTCTGCCGCGCTTATTTCAGTCGGTTTCAGACCGACACTGGTGGTGATTGCAGTGGTAGGGGCCGCACAGCTCCACCAACCGGAATCCGTGCAATTTGCGTGACAAAAGCAAACCCACCCGTTGCTAGCCGTATAGGCGAGATACGCAAACGCAGGTGTTGCGTTCACGACCCCAACCATAATGATAAAAGCCGCGACTACAATAAATTGTTTTTTCATATGTTTGTATCTTATCATATTTATTTTAATAATTCCTCCATTGGAACACCTAACGACTTGGCGATTTTTTGAATTGTTTGAACGCTCGGCTTGGTAACAACACCGCCCTCAATTCTGGCGGAGAGAGAGGGATTCGAACCCTCGTCCCGATTTCTCGGAAACACGCTTTCCAAGCGTGCGCCTTCAGCCACTCGGCCATCTCTCCGTGATTGATTCGGGTGAATTTATAGCAGAAAAGCGGCTTTTGTGGAATGGTTTTTTGTGGCATGATGGCTGGCGTATGAATTATGCGATAGATTTTACTTATTTCTTGATTGCGTTGATTGTGACGCTGACGGTGCATGAGGCGGCGCATGCCGCGGTTTCGTATTATCTGGGGGATCCGACGGCGAAACTGGCGGGGAGACTTAGTTTGAATCCGATCCGGCATTTGGATCCGATCGGGAGTTTGGTTTTTTTGGTGACGCAGCAGATCGGCTGGGGAAAGCCGGTGCCGGTAAATCCAAGCAACTTTCGACATCCGGTGCGGGATAACGCGCTGACGGCGCTGGCCGGGCCGACTTCAAACTTTATGTTGGCGTTTTTGATGGCCTTGATATGGAAATATCTGGGGATTTATATTCCGACGGTTCTGCTGACCGAGCTTCAGTACATTTTTCATGTGAGTATTTTTCTGGGGATTTTCAACCTGTTTCCGATTCCACCGCTGGATGGCGGGAATATTTTGGGACTGTTTGTGCCGCGGAGGTATCATCGACAATATGGGAATTTTTTGAGGAATGGGGTGAGATATTTCGTTGTCATAATCCTCGTTGATGTCTTTATTCTGGGAAATTTGTTTGGTTTTTCGTTTTTTGGCTACGTGATGGGATATTTGCATGAAATTGTGAGCGCGGTTTTGTTACTGGGTACATAGATGTAGTAGTGAACAGGCGGGTGATAACGCGATATTTTGTGGTGCGATGATTTCATGAATGGCTTGGTGTAGTCATTTACAAAGGTTTGTAGTGAGCATATCATGAATCATGCTCTACGATGTTAGTTAGAGTTTTATCTACTCTCTCTATCAACAATATTATGGGGCCTCGATATCCGACCGCTGTGGCGGAAGGAAGCGGGCATCCACCTTGATTTATCAGGGGGCCAGTAACTAGAACATCGACGGCAGAGTGGAGCGGTGAAAAAATCTTTAAAGGAGGGAGGCGGCGGCGGAGTCGAGGACGAAGAGGACGTTTTGGCGGGTACGCAATGCTGAGGATGGAACCATAGTGTTGATTTCGCCTTTTAGTGTTTGCCGAATTATATCTGCTTTTGATTTGCCTGTTGCCATCAGGACGATACGGTTAGCCTCGAGGATGTTGCCGAGGCCTTGAGTGATCGCGAACTTAGGGGTGTATTTGCCATGTCTATTAATGTCTTTTTTGTTGGCTTCCAGAGTGCTATCGCTTAATTGGACGACTCTTGTTCTGTCGGTAAATCTTGCTGGTGGTTCATTGAAGCCTACATGACCGTTTTGACCGATTCCAAGGATAGCCATGTCCGCTGGGGTTGCACTGATTAGTGCTTCGTAGCGATCAGCTTCTTCGAAAGGATCGGTTTTTTTCTCCGGATAGCTGTTGATTGTTTGAAATTGGGTATTCGGGAAATGGATTGGATTTATGAGCAACCTTCGCAGTTGATTTTGGAATGTTCGTGGATCATTTTGCTCCAGCCATTGGTATTCATCGAGCATACGAATAGTCGCTTTGTTGAGGTCGAGTTTGCCTTCTTGGACTGCTTCGACCAGCATTCTATACATCCTTTCAGGGGTTTTGCCCGTGGGAATTGTCATGACTGCATTAGCCTTACGATTTATCAGAGCCATTATTTGAGTAACGACAAAATGCGCCACCTCTTCGGGATCTTTTAGCTTTAAGACTACGGGTTTGTATTCCAGTTGCATAGGAGGGGCAGTGTAGAATCTTTTGCGTTTGTTATCAAGCTTGTTTCATAAGTCTGTGTTTTTTGGGGTGGGATGTGTGCTTCTGCGGTTTGTAAAATAGTAAAAAAATCGGAAAATTTTACTTTTTGTCTATTTTACGATTTGAAAAAGAGACACATCCCCCACACTTCTTAAAAAAGTTTAAAATTTTTCTAAAGTCCGGTTTTCGGCTTTGGCTTAAGGAGTCATGATGTTTTCGCGGAAGCTTTTTCTGATTTCTTTTCTATTTAGAATATCGATCAAGGCCTTGCCCGCGGCGACGGTGACGTTTGTGTCGGCGCCCTGGCCTTCGTTTAGTCGGCCTTTTTCATCCTGCCATTCGATGAAGACCAAGCCGATGGCGTCTTTGTCGGCGGTGAGGGCTTGGGCGCGGAAGGATTTGAGTTTGCCTTTTAGTTTTGTGGCCTTGAGGATGGCGGAATAGAGTGCGGAGATGGGGCCGTCTTCATTTTTGGCGGTGGCGGTGACGATACGTGTGCCGATGCGGATTTTGGCTTCGGCTTGAGCGTGTTTTTTGAGTCCGGAAATGATGTTGGCGTCGAGGAGTTCGTATTTTAATCTGGCGCGGTTTTCAGTGGCGAGCAGGATCAGGTCTTCATCGTAGATATTTTTCTTTTTGTCGGCCAGAAGTTTAAATTCTTTAAAAATGTGCTCGATGCGTTCTTTGTTTGGGCTGAAGCCAAGTTCTTTGAGACGCTTGATGATGGCGTTTCGGCCGGAGTGTTTGCCGAGGATGAGTTCGCTTTGGAGATAACCGACGTCTTCCGGATTCATAATCTCATAAGTGAGCGGGTTTGAAATGATGCCGTGCTGATGAATGCCGGCTTCGTGGGCGAAGGCGTTTTTGCCGACGATTGCTTTGTTCGCCTGAACGCTTTGGCCGGTGATGCGCGAGAGGAGTTTGGAGGTGGCGAGGAGTTTTTTGGAATTGATGCCGGT